>JBDNHG010000165.1:0-5456 GCA_041688925.1 Acidimicrobiales bacterium
CCACTCAGCCGGGTCGTCATGCAGCCGATTGAGACCCCAGCTGGCCTGGATCGCAACCGGGCCGAGCGCGATGAGCAGTGCGCCGATATGGCTGCACCCCATTGGGCCGCCGAAGAGCTCACGCACCTTGCGGCTGTAGCCACGGGCGATCGACACGCCCACGAGCTGGCGGTACGAGTCGAGGACCTTGGTGCACTGGCCGTAGGGGTGCACATTCATTGTCGTCGAGATGTCGAGGATCTCGAACGTTTCGCCGTCGACAATCAACTCGACGACCATGTCATGGATCACCAGCGGTTCACCGTCGGCGAGGCCGAGACCTTGGGGCTTGGTGTCGATGAGGCGACCAACCACCCGCATGTTGCCGTCTGCTTCCTCGAACGCCTCGGTTTCGTAGCTTCGTTGATGGATCGAAATCGGTCGGCTCATGCCTCGAAGTTACTGCCGAGCCTCACTTCGAATTAAGTTAGCTTCGATGGAGTTCGGAATCGCCCTCAAGCTGTTGCACGATGCCAAGGCCGAGGCGAGGCGGGCCGAGGAACTCGGTTTCGACTACCTCTCGACCGGCGAGCACATCAGCTTTCACATCGCCACGTCAAACAACATCGTCGCGCTCGCCGCGGCGGCTGGCGCGACCGAACGAATCAAGCTCATGAGCGGCATCGTGCTCGTGCCGCTGTACCCACCGGCCCTGCTGGCAAAGCAGGTCGCAATGCTCGACGTCGTGTCTGGCGGCCGGTTCTCGCTGGGCATCGGCGTGGGCGGCGAGTTCCCGCGCGAATTCGAAGCGGTCGGCGTGCCGGTCGGCGAGCGGGGTGCTCGCACCAACGAGGCGCTCGAGATCATCAACTTGTTGCTGACGCAGAAGAACGTGAGCTTCGACGGCCGGTTCACGACGTTGAACGACATAACGATTTCGCCGAGCCCGGTGCAAAAGCCGCGCGTGCCGATCTGGGTGGCGGGCCGCAAGGACGTCGCCATGAAACGGGTTGCGACCTATGGCGACGGCTGGCTGCCGTATATGTATACGCCCGAGATGTTGGCTGACTCGATGACCAAGATTCGTGACTTCAGCGTTGCCGCCGGCCGAGCGCCAGATGCGGTGAGCGGCGGCCTCTACATCTTCACCTGTGTGCACGAGAGTCGCGAACGGGCGCTCGAGTTGGCCAATCAGCAGCTCAGCAAGCAGTACAACCAGGACTTCACCAAGCTGGTGCACAAGTACACGATCTCGGGGTCGCCCGACGATTGCATCGAGCAGATCAACGCGTATCGCCAGGCCGGTGCCGAGACCATTATCTTCGGTCAGGGATGCCCGCCCGACTATGTAGAAGCCAACACCAGGCTGATCGGCGAGGCGATTCTGCCAGCCTTCAACTGATTGCGGCGAACGAAACTGTTACGAAACCAAGCGACAGATTCGTTGCCTATTCGCAGGCTTGCTGAGCACAATGGGTGCGATGTCGATGCCGGACAAACCGAACGACGAGGCTGCCGCGGTCGATGGTTCGCGGCGGGCGTTCCTTGCCGGCGCTGGAGCCGCTGCGGTTGCTGGACTGACCGCGACGGCTTGCTCGACTACCGCAACCGGGAAGCCCGACCTCGCGAGCACCAATGCATCTGCCGCCGGCGCCACCGCCTCCGCCCCCCAGCCCGCCGCGTCCCAACCCTCCGTCACCCAACCGGCCGTGGGCCAGACCGCTGCCTCGACGGTCGCGTTCGGGGGCACGCATCAGGCAGGTGTGCTTCTGGATCCGGCGCCGGCCGGGTTGGTTGCCGCGTTCGACGTCGTCACGACGGATCGAGCCGAGCTCGTAGACACGCTTCAGCGACTCTCGGTCGAGGTCGAGCGACTCATGGCGAACCGGCCGCCAGAGCAGGCCGACGAGTTTCTGCCGCCTGTCGACTCGGGAATCATCGATGCCGACACGGGCACGGCGGGTGTGGCGATCACGATGGCTGTCGGCGCGAGCCTGTTCGACGATCGGTTTGGTCTCGCAGATCGGCGTCCTCGCGAGCTGATCGCGATGCCGCGGTTCTTCAATGACGGGCTGGTTCGATCTGAGTTGTCGGATGGTGATCTGTCGCTGACCATCAGCGCGCCGAATCAGCAGGCGGCTGTCTTTGCGCTGCACCAAGCGGTCAGGGTCAGCGGGCGCAGGTTGCGCCTGCGGTGGGTGCAAGAGGGCTACAACCAGTTGCTGCCCGACCGTCCCGGCCAGATAGCGCCCGCCCGCAACCTGATGGGGTTTCGTGATGGCACCTCCAACCTCGACACCGGCGGCGTCGAGCAGATGCAACAGCACGTGTGGGTCCAGGTCGGCGACGATGAGCCCGACTGGGCGGTCGGTGGCAGCTATCAGGCGAGCCGTGTCATCCGCATGCTGCTCGAGTTCTGGGCGACCGCGGCGCTGGTGCGTCAAGAGCAGATCTTTGGCCGTCATCGCGACACGGGCGCACCGCTCGGTCAGCTGAGCGAGGCAGACGAACCAGCATTCGCCACCGACCCCGACGACGTGACGATTCCCCAGCGGGCGCACACGCGCCTGGCCAACCCGCGCACACCCGGCACCGGGCAGATCCTGCGGCGAGGGTTCAGCTATCTCAACGGCGCCGACGCGAACGGTGAACTCGATCAGGGATTGTTGTTCGTCTGTTATCAACGATCGTTGGCGAGCGGGTTCCTCGATGTGCAGTCTCGGTTGAACGGCGAACCACTCGAGGACTACATCAAGCCGGTCGGCGGAGGACTGTTCTTTGTGCTGCCCGGGCCCGGCGATGGCGTCGACAGATGGCTCGGCCGTACGCTCTTCGACCTATGACGATCGATCTGCGCACGACCCCGCCGCCTGCCGATTGGGGAGTAGCGATCGACGAAGCTGCCATCGATCGGCTCGCCGACGAGTGGCAGGGATCTGCGTTCGAGTTGCCCGTGTTCGACTATCCCGGCACACCTGCGAACCGTGCGCCCGAATGGTGGTTCGACTATGTGACCATGTCGGTCTCGGTGTTGGCATGCCTGTGGGCGCCCGAAGGTGATGAGATCTGGCACGCCGAGCACAACGGCGAATGGTTCGATGATGCGCCTGGCATCTTCTCGGCGTTCACTCGGCGGGTGACGCCCGCAGGTTTCGACCTGGGCTTCTTCGCCGCCATGAGCGCAGCCGATGGACGCGAACTGTTCGCCGGCAGTGGCACGCTGCTGCTGATCGACGAGCGGACGGCGACGCTGCGTGCGACAGCAGCGGCACTGCACGAGCACTGGGATGGCAGCGCAGCCAATCTTGTCGGGGCCGCCGACCGCAATGGCGCCGAGATCGTTCGGCTCCTCATCGAGACCATTCCGGCATACGTCGATCGGCCGACGACGCTCGCAGGCGAAGCCCATTTCGACAAGCTGGCGCACCTGGCAGCCGCGATCATGGCGGCCGGCATGGGCTGGCACTCGGGCGGCTTCACCGGATACGACGCCTTCCCGCTCTATCCCGACTACATGTTGCCTCGGGTTTTTCGACACGTCGGAGCCATGGTCTACGACGCCCACCTCGCAGATCGAGTCGACACCCGTCAGCTCATCCCCGCCGACACGCCCGCTGAACACGCGATTCGCTGGGCGACCGTCTACTGCGGTGCGCGGCTGTCGCAGGCGCTGGCCGATCGAGGCACCATCGCCGCCGGGCCAGCGCTCGACTATCGCCTGTGGGCAATGGCAGTCCTCGGCCCTGACGCCGACACGCTGGGCGAACATCACCGCACCCTGACCATGCGCTACTGAGAAGCGGCCTCCGGCCTCGACGCGCGATACTTGCCTATGGCGTTGTGGCGAGAGCAGGTACTTCCCCGTCTTATCGATTGGGCCTTGGGCACCGAGGCGGTCAGCCGATGGCGCCGCACCTGTCTGCACGGCATCGCCGGCATCGTCGTCGAACCCGGATTCGGCAGTGGCCTGAACCTCGAGCACATGCCACCGGCCGTGACCAAGGTCTATGCCGTCGATCCGGCGCTGCTTGGGCAGAAGCTGGCGGCCGATCGCATTGCGTCGTCGACGATCGAGGTCGAGTTCGTGGGGCTCGACGGTCAACGGTTGCCGCTCGATGACGACAGTTGCGATGCTGGTCTGCTGACGTTCACCTTGTGCACGATTCCAGACCATCGGGCGGCGCTTGCCGAACTACGCCGGGTGATCAAGCCGAATGGCACGCTGCACTTCCTCGAACACAGCGCTGCCCCTGATTCACGGGTGAAGCGCTGGCAAGATCGGCTCACACCCGTGCAGAAGCGTGTGGCTGATGGCTGTCATCTGAACCGCCCGATCCTTCAGCTCATCAACGACGCTGGCTTCGGTGTCGACTGGAGCGAAGCCGGATATGTAGGGCGACCAAAGGCCGCTTCGTACTTCGTTGCCGGTGCCGCGACGAACCCGCCCGTTGAGTAGCGCGAGCTCAGCGAACGCATCAACTTCTCTGGTGTGGTTCGAGCACCTGCCGAAGCAGAATCGACAGCAGAAGCGCCGCTGGTTGAAGCAGTAGTGACCGAAGAAGCCGCAGTGTTGGCGAATAACGATGCAGCATCAGCACCATTGGTCGTTGTTGGTGTGCGTGTCGACATGGGTGCTTTCTGCCTCGAAGCCCGTAGCGGTCTGCGCGAGCGGAAGGAATAACGCTGATCGAGGGTGCAAGCCCAGACGCTGCTCCAGCGGCCGCACCCTCGACCCTCTTTGGCGCAGGCCAGTTTGCTGATCGAGCGTGTGCTCTCGAGCAGCGTTGACCGCCACGCATTCTCGCCACGCCCTAACGTGCGATTCGTGCGCAGTTGGTCTGCATTAGAAGTTCAGGTTCCTCATGATCGTCACCATTGCGAGAGCGTCACATTCCGTGGGAGGGTTGACATAGCCAAGATGATGGTGGTGTGTCGGGTGTTCGTTTGCGGGTGGTGGTTCGGGGTTTGAGCCCGTTGATGGTGCGGACTGTCGAGGTCCCGGCTGATACGTCGTTGGCCTTGTTGCATGGGGTGTTGCTCGAGTGTTTTGGCTGGTCGGGTGAGCATCTGCATGTGTTCGAGATCCGTGGACGTTGTTATTCCGGTTCGGGCTATGTGGACGCTGAGTCCTCGCGTGGCGTGACGCTTGGTTCGTTGGCGTTGAGGGTCGGTGAGCGGTTTTGCTGGCGGTACGACTTTTGCTCTGGATGGGTGATCGATATCCGGGTTGAAGGCATCGCCGAGGTCGCAGCAATCAGGGTGGTGTCGGGGCGTCGGGCTGGGCCCCCGGAGTGGGTTGGCGGCCCAGACGGGTTTGGGGCGTGGGAGGACTCACATAGTCTCAGCGAAGCCCTCGACATCGTCGATGATGCCTTCGATGTTGGCCTGGACGAAGCAAGTATCGAGATGCTGCGAGATCGTGTGTGTCCAATGTTGGACTGGTTGGCTCGCGAAGTGTTTGACCGCGCCGAGATGCA
>JBDNHG010000166.1:0-2661 GCA_041688925.1 Acidimicrobiales bacterium
GCGGGCAACGAGCTGTTCGTCGCCCGGACCCCACACCAGATGAGGCCGAACCGCCGCGACCAGCATGTCGCCACCACCCTGTGCGAGCACGAGCTGTTCGGCTTCGGCCTTGCTGCGGGCGTAGTGAGATCGAGTGGTCGACGGGTCCGCGGGGAGCGCGGATACACCAATGTGTGCGGCTCCCGAGCTGGCTACCGCAGGCGACGACACATAGATGAACCGTCCAACACCAGCCCGCTGGGAGGCGGTGAGCAGGTTGCGCGTTCCGCCGACATTGACGTCAAAGAACTCGGACCAGCGCCCGGTAGGCGACACGCGCGCTGCCAGATGGATCACTGCATGTTGCTCAGCGACGGCGGTATGTACCACCAGCTCGTTGGTGATATCGCCGAGCACCTCTGCGCAGTCGAGCCCGCTCGGTCGTCGCTGCATCACGGTCACGACGTGACCATTTCGTTCGAGCGACTGCGCAACGGTTCGTCCAAGAAGCCCACTGGCTCCGGTGACCAGAACCTTCACAGGCGGGGAGGTCGAGCGCCACGCAGCATGGCCTCGGCCCAGCGCTGGACTCGTGAGCGGTCGATCTTCGAGTTGTGTCGACGATCTACCGGAATACGTGGCGCAACCAGAACCGCGGTCACGTCGGCGGTCACCGCGGCGCGCACTGCTGCAGTGAGCGTCGCATCAGCAACAACGGCCGACCCGATTGATGACCCAGCGACGACCACGGCCAACTGCTGCGTTCCCACCGGGCCGACGCCGACCGCCGCTGCTTGGGTCACGCCGGCGACCGACTCGGCTTGCAGCTCAATGCCCACCGGTGCCATCACGCCTGCTGGCCCGTGGATGAGATGGTCGACTCGGCCTTGGATCCACAGACGGCCCGCAGCATCGAGATGGCCGACGTCGCCGCTGCGGTGCCAGCCATTGGTGAACGCGTGGTGCTGCCGTGCCCACAGACGGTCGTAACCAGCGCACCCGTGATCGGCCCGAACCCAGACCTCGCCCAGGTTTCGCGCGGCGAGTGGCTCGGAGACACTTCCGCTGGGGGTATCGACCGGGCGAATCGCGACATCGACACCCGGCAGCGGCGTTCCGACGCACACGCCATCTGCGGCGGTGCCCAGCGACGTGCCGGCCGCGATCTCGTCGGCCGAGGCCAGGGTCACGGGCAGCACTTCGGTCATGCCATAGGGGGTGGCGAACGCTGCGTTCGAGAAAAGTGGCCTGCTGGCGGCGAGCAGCTGTGGCGACACCGGCGCTCCTGCGGTGGCGACCAGACGGATCTTGCGCAGCGCCAAGCGGCCGCCACTGTCGAGTTCGTCGGCCGTAGCAGCGATATTCGCCAGCACTGCCGGTGAGGCGAACACCATGGTGGCGTCGATGGCGCTGGCAGCGTCGGCCAGGGCCTGCGCCTCGAGCTTTGCCGGCGCGGTGACGTCCATGGCAGGGATCACCGACGGAATACCAATCGCTGGCGCCAACACCGCAAAAGGTGCAAACGCAACCACGAGCTTGTCGGTCGGCTCGATAGCGAACGCTGCGGCTGCGGCATCCCGTTGCGCCTCGAGTTGGCCATGGGCGTACACGACACCCTTCGATGGTCCCGTTGACCCCGAGGTGAACACGATCGCGGCAGTATCGCTCGCTGCTGGTTCAGGCGGAAGTTCCTGCGAGCCAGGCGTGTTCGCGAGGTCATCGAGCGACAGCCTGGTGGCCGGCAACCGCAGGCTCTTCGCCAATAGCCGGCCCCGCCAATCGCCGACGAAATAGTCAGGGCGCGACGACCGGAGCGCTCGCCGCATGCCATCGAGCCCAAGAGCCGCGTCAGGCGCAACCACGATGACGCCTGCGCGCAAACATGCGTAGATCAGCACTGTCAGATCGATGCCAGGAGGAATCAACGTCGCCAGTCGATCACCCTTGGTGACACCGGCAGCGCCGAGTCCGCGGGCTGTCGCCCGAATCTGCTCGTCGAGTTCGTCGAACGAGATCGACCGCGCAACGCCGTATGAATCCTTTGGCGACATCTCGACGATCGCGTTGGCGGTATCCCCGCGGCGCGACTCGATAGCCGACCAGATGCGCGACCGTGCCGAAGGAGCGGGCGTCAGCTCGTCAGCATCGTGTTCGAGCCAAGAGCGGATCACGTCGATCGCGTCAGTGTCTTCGACGATCTGGTGACCGGCATCGGCATAACGATGCACGTCGGCGTGGGGCAACCGCCTCATCAGGTCAGCGAGGAACGCATCCGAAAAGATGATGTCCTTGGCGCCCCAGAGCAGCAATGCCGGCACATGCTGCAACTGCTCGAGCCCCGAGGCCACGGTTGCCAAGGTGTCGAACGTCTCATGTGTCTCGTCGATCGGAATGTCTTCGACGAAGTCGCGGATGCCGGTGCGCAATGGAGCTGAGTCATACGGCGCCGTATAGGCCCGGTACACGTCGCGGGCAAGTTGGGGACGGGCCATACGTAGGGCGCCGTGCAAGAAGGTCGGCGTCGTCTCACACGTGGCTCGCAACGTCGATCGGGCGATGGAAATCAGTGGCGGCACCCGGGTAGATACAGGGCGGGCGACACCGGTATTCATCAGCACGATGCCGGCAACACGGTCGATGGTCGCCTGGGCCCAGCCCATCGAAATTTGGCCGCCCCAACCA
>JBDNHG010000167.1:0-4899 GCA_041688925.1 Acidimicrobiales bacterium
CCGAGCTCGCCGCCGAGTTCGATACGACCCAGCTACGAAACTCCTTCGCGCCGAAGTAGTTGACGCGCTGCGAGTGAGCAGCCCTTAGCCAACCGGACGCAAGCAGCGCTTAGCTAGCAGCGGCGGCGCTGCTGTGGAATCAGGCCGTGTGCGATCAGGCGTTGTGTCGGTCGGTCATGAGGTGGCGGATCGTGTCGGCTTGGGCACCAGATACGTCGGGGCCGTACGGCAACGACATAGTTCCCTTGATGCCGTTCGGTCCAGTGACGGCAAGCAGCATCGACTCGTCGTCGGGATTGCTCATGCCCTCGAATCGCAAGATCTCGTCGACAGTGATCGACTCGACGTCAAAGGAGTGCAGCCGGTTGGCGATTTTTCCGTCGTCGTCAATCGAGAGGTCCTCGACGTAGCCGGCCGCCTGGAGGCGTCCGGCTTCTTGGCTGTGGGTGCTCATGTGGTCCATTGGGTGTCCTTTCGATTGCCCAACCCAACTCGTTGGTTTGGCTTGGTTTCGGTAACTTGGATCTGGGATTTCAGAATCGAAGAATTGCCGCCAGGCCATCCTCGGTGTCAGACGTGTCGGCCACGACATGCACGTCGGCATCGGTGCGCACGGCTTGGGCGACGGCTGTCTCGACGAGAGGAGCCGTGGATGCGTTGTCGGCGTTCGTATCGGCGGCCTTCGTGTTCGCTACGAAGTCGAATGCGATCGACGGAGCGGTGTCGGTTCGCTTGTTCGAATCATCAACGACCAACAGATCGGACACTCGGCCCTGGATCAGCATGTCGATGACCTCTCGACCCTTGACAGCGTTGCCATTGGCGAGAGCAGTTCGAAAGCTGTCGAGAAGCGCAACTTGCTGGCCCGCGGCTCGGTCTCGCAGTGCTACGTCGGCAGCGTCGAGAAAGGCGTCAGCATCGGCTTGGCGTGACCCATCGACTACGACGGCCTCTATCCGTTCGGGGAGATGTTTGGTGAAGAAGCCAACGGCTCGAACATCGCCGCCGCAGATAACCAAATCCACGTCGGGATAGTCGGCAATGATCTCATCGATTACTTCGCGGGCGTTCAGTTCCCAGGCATTCTCGGCAGCCTGCTGGAATCGCTTTTGCGACCATCCGCCGGGGGCACTTCGGTGCAGACGTTCGTGCGATCCATCGATCTCGAACGTGTCGAGCGGATCGTTCACACCAGAGCGCAACATGACGTCGGCGCCTGACCGGTCAATCAAGGCCGCGATGTGTCGAAAGTCGACCTGAGTGGCACCGAGCAGCGGCACCAGCACCGGCACTGGAGCGAAGAATGCGCGGGCTTGTGCGACAGGCCGAGCCATCGCTGCGCTGAATACAACTCCCTGGTCGTTAGCGACCAGCAGGTGCGATTGACCCTCGGAGTGCGCAAGGGCGCCCAGCTCCTTCTCTACGACCCCGACGACAGCATCGGACGCTCCGGCTTCTCGAAGTGCGCGGGTGATGTTGGAGCGGTGAATGTCGAGCCGCTGCACCGCGTCGTCCCGGTCGCTCTGCGTGGGCACATAGACGGTGACGAGGGAGGAACCCGCATGTGCGTACGTGGCGAGGAGTTCGGAGCGGAATTGCGACATCTGAGTCATGACACGAAACTACCCACCAGAGCCCAGAGTCAAACACGTGCGGCCGATGAAGTGTCTGTGGCCGTGCGCGGAAATGATCGAGGCTGGATACTTCCCGCGGTCGTGCCGCTCCTGTTTCCCGCGGCAGGGCGGAGTGCTCAGTCAGTATCGCCACGTCAGGTGCGCGCCGCCGTGTCGAAGCACAACCAAGTCGTCGCCGAAGCTCGTCGCCCGATCGTGATCGGATGGATCGAGCTGGTCATCGAGATCGCGAAAGCGATCGCGCCAGTTGGGACCCGCCCAATAGTCGGCTGCGAAACGAAGTGCTGCCTCGTACTGCGGTTCGCCCGCAGCCGCGAGCACCGCTGACTTGGCATCATCCTCGGCGCCTGAACGCAAGAACCGATTGACCTGGTCCACGATCCGCGCTCGTCGGTCGGTATTCAGCTCGACAGAACCTGGCTGCTTCTGTTCGAGGTAGGCCGGCGGATCAACTGGCCACACCGGTTTTGGAATGGTTGGATGATCGAGACGTCGCGATGTCAGGCCCAGACGCTCGGCGTTGTAGCCCGCATCCCACTCGGCCTCGAGCAGTGGGATCGAGCAGTGCTTCTGGGCTGATCATCCCAACAGTCTACGCCTCGTCGAAATGTTGCCCCAGCGAGCTGGGGTTCCTATGGCGACTCAGCCCGCCACGTACCGTCGCCGTTGTCGATGATTTGCCACCCGCTGTCGTCGAGGCGGGTCAGCTCTTGTTCGTAGATCGATCCGCCGATGTCGCCGTACGGGTCGGTCACCAGGGTGATCGGGCCGCCGTCCTCGATCAAACGGTCGATGACGGCATCGTTGAGACCAGGCGACGAATCGTCCTCGTACAGATACCACGTGCCATCTTCGGCGCCGGCGCGTTCGGTGTCAACCTGGCGTCCGAGCAGTCGGGTTCGTAGCTTCTTGGGAAAGTTCCACGAGTTCGCGCTGTCGGTGTCCGAACCCGCGCATGCAGTGGCGTCAAGTGTAAGAAGCACGCAGACCGCACCCAGCAACTGACGACGCGGCACATAGATCACGACTCGAAACTACGGGCGAGACTGCCACGCCGAAAGGGGGAGGACTCCCCGCGCCCTCCGGCCTACCCCGACACCACCCGGTCACTTGGCGGCGCACGCTTGTCAGGTGGCGGTCAGTTTGTCAAGAGTCCGGCGCCCATGTCGCGCAGTTTTGTGCGCTGTATCTTCATGCCGTTCGGGCCATCAGTAACCGGAAACGCGTCGACGGCAACCACGCGGACGGGACACTTGAATCTGGCCAGAGCGGACGAACAATGGTCGATGACTGCTTGCTCATCAAGCGCCGCGCCGCCAGCCATGATCACGAACGCAACCGGGCGCGCTCCTCGTTCGAGCCCGACCGCCACGACCTGGGCCTGATCGATTTCGGCGAGCTGCATGATTGCGCCCTCGACCTCGGCAGGAGCAACCAGGAAACCACCTAGCCGCATGACATCGCCGATACGAGTGATGTATTCGAAGCTTCGGGGCCCGTCCTCGGTCGCGAGGTCGCCAGTCTTGAACCAGGGACCGTCGAAGTTCGCCTCGGTGAGTGCGGTGTCGATTTCGGCGCCGCCGTCAGCGAGGTAGCCCTCGAAGAGGCTCGGGCCTTGCAGCTGCAGCTCGTCGTCGACGACTCGCCGCTGGGCCTGAGGCGACACGAGCTCGCCGGCAGCCCGCCAGCGTTGTTCCATCGGCAACCCAGCGGCACCACGAAATGCGTAGAGCGCCTGCACTTCGCTCATTCCGTAGAGGCCCGAAAGCGGAACTCCCCGCGCCTCGCAGCGTTCGACGATGCCATCGAGCGCGCTGTTGAACCGGCCGTAACCCGAGCAGTTGATGGACGACAGATCGCTGTCGGTTTCGAGCAACCGGTGAAACAGGTCGTCGCTTGCGTGCAGCGAGGTCACCCGGTGTTGTTCGATCAAGCGGCCGGTCTCATCGGCGTCGAAAGCCGTCGGCAGAACAATCTTGGAATGGCCGGCCATTGCGCCCCACAGAACGGTGAACCCGAACACGCCGCAAAGCGGTAACGGCACCATGACCACCGAGTCTGCGTTGTAACCAAACGCCGCCGCGACGTCGCCGGCATGGTTTGCAACCGACCGTTGCTGATGCACGACCAACTTTGGCGCACTCGTTGTGCCCGATGTGGTGAAGATCGCATAGCGGTCGGTTGGTCCGGCCCGTGCGACCGTTGCCGGAGCATCAACAGAAGGAGGGCGATCATCGTCGCTGCGGATCGTCAACCGAGCGCCAGAACGCGCGATGATCGACTCAGCCAGTGCGTTGGCAAATCGCAGGTTCACCGACGCGATCACGAATCGGCCGATCGCTGCGGCTGCAAGCAGATCGACATAGAGCGAGCCGTTCTGCATCTGCACCGCGACCCGGTCGCCTCGCTCGACTCCTGCACCAGCGAGGTCGGCAGCCAACTGCGTGCCGGCGGCGAGGACGTCGCTTGTGGTGCGCTCGTTTCCGTGTTCATCGACAATCACCGACCGCGACTGCTCGAGCAACTCGACCACCGTCTCGGCACGAACCACTGCCCCGTCCCGCACCCCGTCCCGCACGGTCATGAGGTTGCCTCGGCGAGGGCGGGGATGATCCGTTCGCCGACCGAACGGATCACGTCGTAACGAGGTTCGAGGGGCGGAAGCAGCATCATCTGGTCGATGCCGGCCGCCTCGAGGCCGAGCAGACGCTCGACGATGTCGTCTTCGGTGCCAACCAGACACGACGACTCGATCAGCGCCTTGGTGACGAATCGTTCTTCTTCGGGAACGACCCAACAGTTGTGGCCGGCATGCACCCGCTGGTGACGAATCTCCTCGGGTACGTGTTCGAGTAGCGCCGTGTAGTCATCCCACATGTCGACGACTGCGGGGTTACGAGGAAGCCTGCCGAAGTTGCGCCATTGGTCATAGCTGTAATGCAGGCTCGCTATGGCGAACGCGCCACACATCTCTTTGACTCGATCAGAATCGGACGCCTCGCCTGGTTCGAGAATAACGATCGTGTTCAGCGTCGTTGCCGGGAATGATGATCGGTCGATCGAACGGCCTGCGTCGGCGGCGCCACGCTCGACTCCACGCCACAATCCCTCGGCCAGAGCCGGATCTGGAGGCACCGACAACACGAGACCGTCGCCGTGTTTGCCAGCCAGCGCAAGCGACTTGGGTCCGAAGCCCGAGACGTAGAGCGGAATCGGATCATCGAAATTCACGAACCCTGCATCGGGCATGATGTGTCGCACGGGC
>JBDNHG010000168.1:0-6282 GCA_041688925.1 Acidimicrobiales bacterium
CCACGGGGTCGAACCCGACAACGTCACCGCAGCAAACAATGACACCGGCTTCGACATCACGGCCGATGACCAGCTCGACTTCAATCGATTCCTTGCCGATGCAGCCCATGACCGTGGCCTGACGATCGGACTCAAGAACGACCTCGACCAGATTCCCGACCTTGTCGACCAGTTTGATTTCGCCGTCAACGAGGAGTGCCACGAATACGACGAGTGTGACGTCTACCAGCCATTCATCGATGCCGGCAAACCGGTGTTCAACGCCGAGTACGCAGCCGAGTTAGTCACTACTCCTGGCCCGGTGTGTGAACGTGCTGAGGCGCTCGGCCTATCGACGCTGATCCTCGACATCGAGCTCGACGACTCACTCCGCATCACCTGCAGCTAGGCATTGCGAAGCCAATTAACGGAAGCCGGCGAGGCGGTCGTCGGTGTCGTCGATGGTGTAGTCGTGGCCATATTCGTAGGCCAGGCCAGCGTCGAGGCCCGATGATTCGGCGGCGCGGTACAAGTCTTTGTACGCAGCGAGCGAGCCCATGCTGGACTCAGAAATCGAAGCAACAAGCGTGTCGACGCAAGCGTCGAGGTCATCACGTGGAGCCGACATGCACGCCATGCCCATCTCGGCGGCCTCTGTCCCCGTGAACGTTCGTGCGGTGAAGCTCAGCTCGCGAGCCCGGGCCAGGCCAACCAGCGCTGGTAGCCGCTGACTCATGCCCCATGTCGGGCGCAGTCCGAACTTGGCGTGGGTGTCGGCCATCTTCGCCTCCTCAGCCGTGACCATGAGGTCACACGCAAGAGCCAATTCGAGCGCGCCGGTGAAACAGAAGCCGTTGACCTTGGCGACCGTGATCAGCCGACCGTTGGCCAGCTTGTCCGTCAGGCTGCGGGCCGGCACGTCAAGAATGTCGCCGACACTTCCATTCGTCAGCTCGCGATCACCAAGTGCCTTGAGATCGACACCGGCGCTGAACGCTCGACCCGCTCCAGTGAGCACAAGCAGCTGCACACCAGGGTCCGCGGCGAGTTCGTCGTACGCGCCGTTCAGCTCACCAAGCATCATCGGCGTGATGGCATTGAGCGCATCGGGACGGTTCAGCGTGACCGTCGCAACATTCCCGTCGACGGCTACTTCGATCTGTTCATACGTCATCGCCTCGAACCCTAATGGCGCAGTGCTCCCGGCCACGAACGCTGGACCTTTGCCAAATACAGATCCCGTTCTGCCCGAGCCACCGTCAGCCGGGCGGCAGGAGGTAGGTCGCATCGCCGCAGGGGCAAGCGATCTCGAGGAGCACTCGAGCCAACGATGCCGGCACCTCATCGGTGACGATGAGAAACGCTGATCGAGTGGTGACGTCGAGCCGTCCACCGTCGGCTTCGGCTTCGGCTTCGGCTTCGGCTTCGGCTGACCATACATGATCGAAGGCGTCGAGAGATTGCACGACGATCATGTAGTCAGGTCCACTTGTGGCGGTGATCGCGAGAACGAGCGGTCGGGTGTCGAAGTCAGTGGCCGGCATGCAAGTTCCCGCTGATTCGTCGCTGTACTCGGTAGCGCCTTGATCGCCGCCCTTGAGCACCACCGCTACGCAGACGTCGTCGTTTGCCAGATAAGCGAAGGCATCGAGCTCGGGTTCTTCATGTAGCAGATAGACGTGGGACACGTTGCTTGCTTGAGGGCCACTGAAGGCCTCTACGCCCCCGGGTGGATCGATCGCCGGGGGCAGCCAGGCCGTAATCCGGGCATCGATCGCTTCGAGTTCGGCCTTCGAATCGAGCGTTATCTCGCGGATGCTGAACTCGTCTCCCGGCAGATCGAAGTCGGGGTCGAGGCTCAGGACTGTCGGGAAACCCCTCGTGCGATCGAAGCTGATCTCGCGGACAATGTCAGCTGACTCCGCCAGGTCGAATAGATCGTCGACCGCCAACACTGCACCGTCATCGAGCCCGCGGACGAAGACGGCGTCGATAACGATGCCGTTGTCGACCCGCATCGTGACTCCAGACATCGCGCCTTCGGCCCTCAGCTCGACATAACGCAACCGATACTCCGAGATCGCGGTGGCTTCCCACAATGCTCGTGCCTCGGCGATCGTTGCGGGCGCATCGATGCCCAAGGCCGCGATCCGTTCCTGGTCGATCCGTCGGGCATTCTCGGCCGCGACTCGAGCCGCATCGGCCGCCGCCTGCGCTGCCTCGCGATCTGCCGCCTGGCCGGCTGCGTCGGCAGCATTCTCATCTGCGCCCCCAAGTGCTTGTTCTTCAGCCAAAAGCGCTTCCGACATGGCAGAGCGGTTCGCGTTCGTCGGGTCGTCTGGCCCGGCGGCATCGTTGAACACGGCTTCGAGCGGCTGGTCTCCACACCCGACATACAGACCCTCGGGCCCGGGTGCCCATCCGCCACGTACGCCGCTCCAGGGCGACAGGAACCCGACGAACGTGAGGTCCTGGAACTCGATTGGCGACGCGAGTGGGTCGGGTTGCGAGCGGTTGGCCCATACAGCGTCGTAGGCGATGACATCGACCTCAGTTCGGGACCAGAAGCCATCCTGCAACTCCACTACTTCGGTAAGCGTCAATTCGGTGTAGCTGCGACCGCTGACCTCAGTTCGCACCGCTGACACCACCCTGCCAGTGACCACGACAGCCGACTGTTCGGCGAGCGCCGCGTAGGAACCCGCTGGTTCGTAGTCATAGGTCGGCAGTCCGGAGCGAAGCACCGGCAAGCTCGCCTCGAGGTCGCACGAGTCAAAAGTCAACGGCACCGTCGTGTCGTCGCCATCACCTTCGGCGGCGATAACCGATGTTGTCGAGCCATCACGTCCTTGCCATACCGCCAGCGAGGCCACGACTGCCACCAGCGCGGCGACTGCGATCACCAGGCTGCGCCTACGAAGTGGACGCTCAGTCGTGACCGCTCGGCGCGACGGGTCGAGCAGGGTTGTGCCCGCCGTCGCCCGGCCGGCCAGGTCGTCGAGGCGTTTGCCGAGATCACTCATAGAACCAGCTCCTCCAGAGTTGTGGGATCGAGCACCGACGCCAGATGGCGGTGGGCTCGAGCCAGGTGTTGTTTGACGCTGCCCAACGAGATGCCCATCTCGCGTGCGCACTCGCCCAACGTCAGATCGGCCCAGTAGCGAAGCGCAATGACCTGCCGCTGCCTCATCGCCAGACCCACCAGGGCGTTGGCCAGGTCAGGATCACTCGCAACTTCGACCGAAACAGTCGAAGCTGGCGCTAATCGAGGCATCAGCGCCCGAAACCGCCGCACGCGCCGCCACCGGCTGCGCGACAGATTGACCGCCACCGTGCGCACCCCACCAGCCGGATTCTGATCGGCGCCCTGCAGATCGTCCCAACGTGCATAGGCGCGGTGCATGACTTCTTGTGCCAGATCGGCCGCCTCCTCGTTATCGAGGGTCAGCATCCAACAGAAACGGAGCAGCTGATCTGCCTCGTTTGTGAAGAAGTCGGAGAAGTCCATCACAGGTACAACGCCTCAGGTCGCCAAAAAGGCGACACTGCGCAGAAACTATTCCGACTGACACGGCTCGGTGTCTGCCACCTGCCGCCGCAGAACAGTCAGTGGCAGTGAGATGACGGGGGTAGGTCCATGGCTGGGCTGTAGTCGAAGAAGCCGCTCGGCTTGAGCGTGAAGCCAATGGACGCGACCGGCATGACCGGCCAGTCTTCGAGGCTTGGAAGGTGGTTGTGACCCATCGTGTACCAGACCACGACATCGGTGTTCTCGACATTGCGATCGGCCTGGGTCCACGACGGTAGCCCCTCGCCGCCGGCTGACTGGTTGGGATAGGTGCCAGCGGGCCAATGCTCGTCGGCCGAATATGGGGTGACCCACAGATGGTTCCACATGTAGCCGGCACGGGCTCGGATCGACGACTGTTCGGTCGCGAACGGCAAACAGTTCTCGCCCGCTACCAGCTTGTAGCCGGTTGGCGTGCCCATCTTGTTCGTGCGCTCGTTCGACACGACCTTCCAGTACCTGGCCACGAGCGGGTCGATGCGCCGTTGCGCAGCGAGCTCGGTCGCCAACACAGTGGTCTGGCCCTTGAACGCATTGCCATAGGGATTCTCGTCGGCCGGCGCCTGCACGGTGTCGACCTCGACCACCGAATTGGCCAGCCCGTCGACCGACATGTCGAGTCGGGTGCAGAAGAAGTGCTGATGGTTCGGACCATAAAGATGGTCGCCCAGCATGGTGCCGTACTCGGCCGTCTCGCCGGTGTCGACGCCCCCGGTGCTCAAGATGCCAGTCAGCTTGATCTCGTTTTCGATGCGCCCGTCTTGATAGAAGTACCAGTAGACCCCATATTCGTAGTTGCCCACCGTGCAGATGAATGACACAACCAGCCGCCGCAGCCGGCGCACCTCGGTCGACGCAGTGCGGAAGTCGCTGTGTTTCCAGCTGATGCCAAAGTCTTCCTCATGGATGCAGATCGCCTGAGGAATCTCGATGGCATTGCCTTCGGCATCGCAGAAGTGAGCATCGAGATAGTGGATCTCGCCCAGGCAGTCACAACCAAGCGCAAGCGAGTTGGCCAACATGCCCAGCCCATATTCGCCGGCATCAAAGGCGTTCTTGCGAGCCTGGGTCGATGACGGGTCGCCGTACGGAACCGTCATCTCGGCCAGCGATGCGCGGTACAGCACCGGACGGATCTCGTCGCCGTCGGTGTACGTCACCGTGTTGATAACCAGGCCCTCGCGCATGCTCCAGCCGATGCGCAGGTTCCATTTCTGCCAGCTGAGCAGGTCGCCGTCGACAGTGAATCCCGGGCCGTTGGGCTGGGTGATCTCGAGCGGCTTGATGTCAGTGCGCTCACGTCCTTCGGGGGTGAACTCCCGGCCCCACTCGGCCGACGCAGCGGGTTCGTCAGGCACGGGAAGCACTCGCTCATCGTCGATGCGCAGAATCTTGTTCTGATGCAGGTCGAAGACAACCGAGAGCCCATCGATTGGCCGCGCGTACTGATTGTCGCCCGGTTTTGCGTGTACGAACACAAGGCCTCGCACGATGCGATTGTTGGACTCGAACGGGTCGCCATAGTTGCCAGCGGTCCACGGGTCGACGGTGACGAGATCCATATCGGTGATGCCGCGCTTGGCCATCGCCGCTTGAAAGTCAGGGTCGTTGCGAATCGCCTCTTCAGACTCAAGGAACTCGTTGACGATGATCGAGGGCTGCACACCTTCGAGTCGGCGCCAGTCGGCAACCGCACCCGTGGTCAACGACACCACGATCTCGTGCGTCGATCCGTCGGCAGGGTCGATGACGACCACGTCGGCAGCGCGAGCCACCAGCGCACCAGCGGTGTGCGCCATCACCTCGGGCTTCGGTGGCAGGTGAAGGTCGACACTGGCAAACCGCATGCGCTCGCCAAAGCGGTCATCGGAGCGAACGATCGACCCCGCCTTCTCGGTCTCGGCTACCACAAGTCGATCGAGTGGATGGCGCGCAGAGACGGCCAATGGAGCGGCGGCAAGGTCGGTCATAGTCATGTCCTTGGGTCAGCAAAGCGTTTCAAGCGACACTAGGTCAGCAAGCGCACGCCCGCTTTGACCAGCCCCAGGCCACCTTTGACCAACCAATCGTCTGCCCAAGTTGGTACACCGCCGGCGACTTGCGGCGTTCGCAATACGCCCGCGCTATTTTGGGGTGAGCGGGTGCAGGCAGTACGTTTTCACCATGTTCGAAGCACCCGAAACCCCCCTTACCTCAGACGAAGAACAGCACTACATAGAGGCGGTAAAGGTTGCCAACATCCCAACCCTGCTCATGGTGTTGGTGCAACTCACCGGCGAGATGCACTGGCTCGATGACCCCTACCTCCCGCAACGCCAGCAGGGTATGGGCGACAACGACACCGGCGGCCTACGCCCCGAACACCAGACCGAGGTCCGCGAAGCAGCGCTCGAGGCGATGCTCGCATGGCGCAAGGGGCGTCCTGTGGTGATCGCCGATCCCGACGACGAGCTACTCGTCAAGATGCTCGCCGTCGCGATGGGTGAGGAGATTCCCGACATCTACGGCGCCTTCACCAAATCACAGCTCGGGCAGAAGCCGATCGACACCACACCGATCGATGTGCCCGAAGGCTTCAACGCAATCGTCATCGGTGCCGGTGTCTCGGGCATTTGTGCAGCGGTGCATCTGCAAGCTGCCGAGATTCCCTTCACCGTCCTCGAACGCAACCATGACATCGGTGGCGTCTGGCTCGAAAACAAATACCCCGGCGCTGGCGTCGACACGCCAAACCA
>JBDNHG010000169.1:0-2264 GCA_041688925.1 Acidimicrobiales bacterium
GAGTACACACCCTCGTCAGGTGCTTCGAATGCGTGTGTCTCGTGGCCGATCCCCGCCACGTCTTTGCGAATCTCATCCGAGCGCAACCAGGCGGCCCCGATGTAGGAGGCGGCGTCTTCGGCGATGGTGCTCTTGCCCGATCCGGGTCCGCCGCCAACGAGCACCAGACGAATTCGTGCATGTTCCAGATGGCGTTTGGCCAACTGGTGATAGGCGCGGGCTGTGTCAGCGGCCCCGTCCTGTCCGCCAGCATGGCGCAGACAGGCGATCTTGCATCGCACACTGGCGCGGTAGGCAACATAGAAGTGGGCCAGCGACGACGGGTAATACTCGTTCGTGAACTCATTCCATGCCTGCATCAGCGCGGCTGCGGCTTCGGGGCCGGCAAGGCGGTCGAGGTCCATGGCCAAGAAGGCGATATCGGCGAGTGAATCAGAGATGCGCAGACGTTTGTCGAACGCAACACAATCGATCAGGCGCGGTCCGTCGTCAGTGCAATAGATGTGTTCGGCGCGCAGGTCCCCGTGGCCATCGCGCACCCGACCATCGTCGATACGTTGGCGAAACAGCACCTCGCGTCCGGCCATGTAGGCCTGTGCCAGCCGTGCGACAGCATGAAACTCGTCGGGTTCTATCACCGTGCCGAGATGGGGCTCGATGGCGGCGAAGTTGTCTTCCCAGTTCTGCGAGATCGAGTCGATCGACGCAGGTTCTGCGGCATCGCCATACAAGGGAGTGAGGCCGGCGTGCATGCCAGCGATGCGGCGAGCAGACTGCCGGATCAGCTCGGGTTGCGGCCCATCGGCCAGCAATCGTTTGAGTTCGCGTTCCGCAGGCAGCCGGCGCATGACGATCATCCGATCGGTCAGTACACCGTGTTCGCGGACGTCGGCGAGGCCCAAGTAGACATCGGGAGAAATTGCTCGATTGCGCTCAAACTCTTCGGTTGCCGCAGCGCACCTGGTCTCGGTGTCGGTGAAGTCGACAAACGGGAGCGCGACCGGTTTGAGCAGTTTGAAAACCCGATCAGGAGTGAGGAAGAGCCTCGACAGATGGGTCTCGCACACAGAGGTTGATGGCGTGCCGGTCATGTACCCATGATGATGGCTTCGCTACGAACAATCCAGGGGCCAAGGTCCCACAGCCGTACGATCTCTGGTCGGGACCTTCTGCTCTACTCCAAAGTCGACGCCACATACAGGCTGGGCAACGATGCTCACCGAAGAACAAATGAAGACGGTTCTGATCAGCACCTCGCCCAAACCAACAGGCCACGAGCGGCTCGTCGTTGCGTTTCGTGACGGCAACGATCTGTTCGTGCCTGTCGATAGTGGCAGGCCGGCCAATGCTGAGCTACTCGAGGCCGACGAGCTGTTCGTGCGGGCCATCGATGATCAAGATCACTACACCGTCTACGCCGTGGCTGGCCACGGCGCTATCAGCAGCAGCGACCGACAGCGACTCGAACGTGTCGCACATCGCCCGATCAGCGTCACGACCGAGGTTCTGCACATGGTTGGAGAACAGGTGTCGCTCGGGGTACTCGACCGCGAACCTCCTGGCTTCGTTGCCATAATCGACGGCAGCGAGCGAGCGCTCGCAGCGATCGGGCCCGCAATCGAATTAGCCCGCTGGTATGGACGTCCCTGCCGGATCGTCGAAGTCAACAGCGGCGCAGACGATCGCGAAACCGACCTCGCGGTTGCGCTTCAGCTCGAAGACACTGGCCTCGACATGTCCGATGTCGCGTCGATCTCCCAATCAGATCTCGAAGCAGCGCTCTTCGAGCTCATGCGTCAAGGGCAGGTCCTTGTCGCATCCGGCTTTGGCGTGTGGGCCGCCGACGGACGGCTGCACGCCATGTTGAACGGTCTCGTTCGCCACAACGCACCTGCCATCATCGGTGTTGGTCCGAACGTGATGCCTGACTGGAAGCCAAACGCCGATCGTCCGATCATTGTCTGCGTAGACGCAAGCGACCATGCCCACCACATGGTCGACAAGCTCGAACCCTTTCTCGTGCCTGCCCGTGCTCGAGTGGTTGTCGCCCACATCGAAACCGAGGATCCGCCGAACACGCTGATCGCCCAAGAGATCGCCGATGAGATCAACCACCGATTCGGCATACCGGTTCGCGCCATGTCGCTGCCAGACGACTCTGCCGCAGCCGGCATTTCGATCCTGGCTTCACGGCTCCAAAGCCAACTCGTGATCACCCACAGCTGGCAACGGCCACAACCAAACGACCCTGTGGTGAGCAGCAC
>JBDNHG010000170.1:0-5047 GCA_041688925.1 Acidimicrobiales bacterium
CCGATTCGATCACTTCCGCACACAGATCGACGGGCTCGGCATCCACTTCATCCACCAACGCAGCCCACATCCTGAAGCCCGTCCGCTGCTTATCACCCACGGATGGCCGGGCTCGATCGTCGAGTTCCACAAGGTGATCGAACCGCTCGTCGATCCCGTCGCCTACGGAGGTGACGCCGCAGATGCATTTCACGTCGTCGCGCCGTCACTTCCCGGCTACGGATTCAGCGACAAGCCCACCGGCCTGGGGTGGGGAGTCGACAAGATTGCGACCGCGTGGGGTCAACTCATGGCGAAACTCGGGTACGACACCTACCTTGCTCAAGGCGGTGACTGGGGATCTGCAGTGACCGGCGCAATAGGTTCGCTCGACGCCGACCACTGCCTGGGCATTCATCTGAACATGCCGTGGGTCGGCCCCGACAAAGCGAACAGAGACAACTGGACCGACGAAGAAGAAGAGGGCATGGCCGCGCTGACGTTCTACAACGAGTGGGATAGCGGCTACGCAAAGCAGCAGTCGACTCGCCCCCAGACGCTGGGGTATGGCCTCGTCGATTCGCCCAGCGGGCAGGCAGCATGGATCCTCGAGAAGTTCTACGCCTGGACCGACAACAACGGCAGCCCCGAAGACGTGTTGACCCGCGACGAACTGCTCGACAACGTCATGATCTACTGGCTCACCGAGACCGCCACATCGTCGGCTCGTCTCTACTGGGAAAGCTTTGGTCGGACGCGCCCGGCTGATGTCCACATACCGATGGGCGGATCCATCTTCCCCAAAGAAATCATGCGCCCGTCGCGTCGCTGGGCCGAGCGGCGCTTCAAGAACATCGTGTATTGGAACCGGCTCGACAAGGGCGGTCATTTTGCCGCCTTCGAGCAGCCCGAGCTCTATCTCAACGAGATTCGGAGTTGGGCGCGGCTGGTGCCCCGAAACCCAGCGGCTGGGTGAAATAGCCCCCGTCGGGGTGTACTACCGGCGGCCAGTTTGCAGGATTCGTAGTGCCTCGTCGATAGTCGAGGCGCGTTGCACGATGCCGCGGTTGCGGTCGGTCAAGACACCGCCCTGATTGGCTCGATCCAACAGGGTGTGTGCGCCGTCCCAGAAGCCATCTTCGTCGAGCAGCACGACCGTCTTGGGGGTGTCGCCGGTGTGCAGGCCGAGCTGCGTCCACGTAGCAGCCTCGAACACTTCTTCCATCGTGCCCAGGCCGCCGGGAAGTCCAATGAAACCGTCGCTGAGCTCGTACATGCGGGCTTTGCGTTGGTGCATGTCGGCTACGACCTCGAGTGCCGTGACCTTGTCTGGCGCGACGCCGTTCGTGAACAGCCCGTCGGGTATGACCCCAATGACCTCGCCGCCCGCTTCCATCGCCGCCTGCGCGACCGCGCCCATGAGACCGCTGTGTCCGCCGCCGTATATGAGGGCGAGGCGTTCGTGTGCCAGCCGTTGTCCGACGCGCTGCGCCAGATCGATATAGCTCGGACTCGCATCGTCACTCGATGTGCAAAAAATCGCAATGCTGTTGATCTTCATCACTACCGTGACACTAATGCCGCCAGTCGTTGGTGAGTGGGCGTCGGCTGGGCGCCGCGTGCGGTCGATGGCGTGTTGCCACTACTTGAGCGAGGTCACATCGGCCTATCCTCTCGACCTATGGCAGAACGCACCATGCAAGACCGGATCGACGAGTTGGAAGCGCGCCGCGACCAGGCATTGCACGCCGGGTCAGAACGTTCGGTTGCTCGGCAACACGACAAGGGCAAGATGCTCGCCCGCGAGCGAATCGATTACCTGCTCGATCCGGGTTCGTTCCACGAAGTCGACATGCTGGCAAGGCATCGTGCACCAGCTGAAGCCGGCCTCCCCGATCGTCCGTATACCGATGGTGTCGTAACCGGATGGGGCATGGTCGACGGACGCAAGATCTTTGTCTACTCACAAGACTTCACCGTCATGGGCGGAGCGCTCGGCGAAGTGTTCGCCGAGAAGACACAGAAGATCATGGACTTGGCGATGTCGGTCGGTGCGCCGATCGTCGGCCTAAACGATGGCGCGGGTGCCCGCATCCAAGAGGGTGTTGTTGCGCTCGACGGCTACGGCGGCATCTTTCGCCGCAACGTCGCCGCATCGGGCGTCATCCCTCAGATCAGCGTCATTCTCGGGCCGTGCGCTGGCGGCGCCGTCTACAGCCCCGCCATGACCGACTTCATTTTCATGGTGCGCGAGACCTCGCACATGTTCATCACCGGTCCTGACGTCGTAAAGGCGGTAACCGGCGAAGAGGTCACGCTCGAAGAACTTGGCGGTGCCGGAAGCCATTCGTCGAAGTCGGGCGTCGCCACCTATGTTGGCGAGACCGAGGAAGAAGTACTCGACTCGGTCAAGGTGCTACTCGGGTTCCTGCCACAGAACAATCTTGAGAGCACCCCGTTCTTCGAACCCAAGGACGATCCCGAACGCTCGTGTGTCGAGCTGCGCACGATCATGCCCGAGTCATCGAACCTGCCCTATGACATGATCAAGGTCATCGAGACAGTCGTCGACGACGGCGACTTCATGGAGTACTTCCCGCACTGGGCGAAGTCGATTGTCTGCGGCTTCGCTCGCATAGGTGGCCGCACCGTCGGCATCGTTGCCAACCAGCCAATGATCCTCGCCGGCGTGCTCGACATCGAGTCGTCATCGAAGGCCGCTCGCTTCGTGCGCACCTGCGACGCATTCAACATTCCGCTCATCACGCTCATCGACGTTCCGGGATTCCTGCCCGGCGTGGACCAGGAATACGGCGGCATCATCCGACATGGCGCCAAGTTGCTCTATGCCTACTGCGAGGCAACCGTGCCTCGCATCTCTGTGGTCACGCGCAAGGCCTATGGCGGGGCGTACGTCGTCATGGACTCCAAGTCGGTCGGGTCAGATCTGACCTTTGCCTGGCCGACCGCCGAACTGGCGGTGATGGGCCCACAGGGTGCCGTCGAAATCGTCAATCGCCGTGAGCTCAGCGAGATCGACTCTCCAGAGGCCCGCGCCGAGCGCAAGGACCAGCTCGTCGACGAGTACATCGAGCTGTACGCCAATCCCTACATCGCCGCCGAGCGTGGCTATGTCGACGAGGTCATCGACCCAGCCGACACCCGCCGCAAGATCATCGCCGGCCTCGAAATGCTCATCACCAAACGCGAAGAACAACCCCGCCGCAAACACGGAATCGTGCCGCTGTAACATGTATTGCTCCTTCGTCGCAATGCGTTCAAGCACGCAGCCTGGTGCCGGCTCGTTCGGGTCGCTCCGTCCCTCCGCTCCTGGAACGCGGGCCGCTGCTCGTTTACGAAATGTCCTGGCGCCTGGCGCCTGGACAATTCAGGAAGTCCGGTCATGAAGATCGAAGTGCACGGCAGTACGTCAGAAGAAGAAGTGGCGGCCATCGTTGCCGCGATCGAAGCGTCATGGCCCAAACCGCCGGCGGACGTAAGTGCGGAACCGCCAACCTCGACCAAGTGGCGCTACGCCGATCGCTGGTGGCAAGAGGGCCGCCTGCCCTCCCGCTGGTAACGCCCCGCTAATTGCCAAGCTCCACGTCGGTGGAATCGGTTAGAACGTGCTGCGTGCCAACGGGTAGTCCGGCTTTGGGCTCGTTCCTCGCCCAAACCCTGCGTGAGCTCAATCCTCTACGGTCCCGGTAGCTCGGCTTGCGGCTCTAGGGCGCCGCGCAGCAAGCCCGGAGACTTACGTGTCGGCGACTTCGGTGCGGTCTTGGCGCCATTCACGGGCGTGATCCAACGCCCCGCGTTCTCGGTCGAGCCCCTCGGGGCCATCGAAGCCGTTGGCCGGGTAGCAGGCGATGCCCGCCCAGACGGTGACATCGTCGAGTTGCTCGCCAAGACGTCGGCGGATGCGCTCGACGGTCCAGATTGCACCGTTCTCGGGTGTGTCTTCGAGCAAAATTGCGTAACGGCCATTGTGGAGACGACACAACGTGTCGGCGTCGCGCAAGGTTTCGCGGACGACATCGGCGGCGATGGTTGCATCGATCGACGGCGCAGTACCGGTCGGATCGTGCACAGCTTCGAGCAGGATGAGCGCCAGTGGACGCAGGTGGCGGCGCGCCGCAGCAACGCGTGCTTCGAGCGTGATCACGAAGTAGCGCTCGCCGAGCAGGCCGGTATCGGGGTCGGCGAGATCTGAGGTGTCGCTGATGTCAAGACCGGTCAGGTCGCCACGGGGGGTGCGGATCGTGCCAATGACACGTTTGTCACCGCTGATCTTCATAGTGACCGAGTCGGTGATAGCGGTCGATTGCAGTCGGGTGAGCTCGTTTTCGGCCTTTGCCAAGCGGTCGCTCACCGAAACGTAGTTGCCGTTCACCCAGACGACGACAGCGGCAAGGATTGCGGCGATAGCGGCCGCAATCAGACCGAGCGAGGAGATATCGCTCACGAGACCGATGACCGAAACGACGACGGCAATGACTGCGAGGGCGGCAGCAAGCAGTCCAGGCAGAGTCGGGGCTCTGTCCTGTGATGGTGAGATTCCGGTCATGCACTGCTCCGATGAGTCACGAGGAAGTTAATCCTGTCGGCCCTCACAGTATTCGATCAAGGTATTGCTTGGTTTTACCAAGCGAATTCTTTCCGGAAAGCGCCGCGAGTGATCTAGCATGGCATCGTAGCGCTGAGCTGAGCCGGTCGAGATACTCACGCCGAGTGATTTCTCGCACGCCGAGCGTGGCGAGATGGTCGGTGGGCCACTGGACGTCGAGCAATTCAGCACCGCACGCCTCGAGTCCGCTGACCAATCCCACGAGCGCGACCTTCGATGCGTCACGAACCAGATGGAACATCGATTCGCCAGCGAACAGTCCGTTGACCTGCACGCCGTAGAGCCCGCCGATCAGCTCGCCCTCGTGCCACGTCTCGACGCTGTGGGCCCAACCCAACTCGTGTAACCGTTCGTAGGCGGCAATGATCGCGGGCGAGATCCAGCCTCCATCGCGGGGCACCAGCGCACACGCCCTGATTACCTGGCCGAATGCTTCGTTGA
>JBDNHG010000171.1:0-4558 GCA_041688925.1 Acidimicrobiales bacterium
CGGAACCTGCTCGGCCTGGGGAAGCAGCGCCTCGACGCGACCCAAATCGAGCAAGGTGTAGCGCGAGTCGGTCTGCTGGATGATGCCGGTGACGATGTCGCCCTCGCGACCTGCGTACTCTTCGTATTTGAGCTCGCGCTCGGCTTCGCGGATGCGCTGCGACATGACCTGACGTGTCGTCTGGGCAGCGATACGGCCAAAGTCGTCGGGGGTAACTTCGAACTCTTCGCCAAACGGTTCGCCGTATTCATCGAGTTCTTGAGCAAAAACCCGAAACTCCATGGTGTCAGGATCGATGGTGACCCATGAGTATTCCCAAGCATCGGCTCGGCGCTTGTATGCCGATTCGAGTGCATCGGCGAGTGCTGCGAACAGGGTGTCGATCGTGAGACCGCGTTCGCTGGCTACTGCCTGCAGTGCTTCCATCATGTCTTGGTTCATGACTCTGAGCCTTTCGGGTTTGAAGTACCGCCGGTGGCGGCCTTATTTGTCTTGCTCGACTGGGCGTCCTGCTTGCTGGGCGCTTTCTTCTTGCCAGGCGTGTTCTTCTTGCCGCCCGGCTTTGGGGCAGGACCCCAATCGAAGACCGTGGTCGCCTTGGCGATCTGAGCGAACGACAATTCGTGTTCGCCATCGTCGTTGGTGATCGTGATGCTGTCGTCGCCGACCACCGAGAGTTCGCCCTTGATGCGGCGCAGATTCTCGGCATTGGGCACGAGCTTTATGGCTACCTGTTCACCGATCGAACGTGTGTAATGCGCAGGTATGCGCAGCTGACGTTCGACACCCGGGCTCGAAACCTCGAGCGTGAATGCACCGTTTATGGGCTCTTGCATGTCGATTTCGAGGCTGATCATGCGGGTGGCCCTGGTCAACAACTCGGTGTTGAGACCGTCGGGATGATCAATCGTGATCTTCAACCGACCGCCCGCATATACCAGGTCGACAAGTTCGAGTTGCAGGTCGTCGATGATTGGATCAACCACCAAATGAACTCGGTCTTCTGCTGCCATGTTTCACCTCCGACATGTGTTTCATACGAAAAAGAGCGTGGGCAAAAGCCCACGCTCTGAACCGATCTTTGCGATCAATTATCAGTGCTGACGATAAGTATAACGGGTCGTCCTCCGCAGCGTGGGAGCCCCGCCCTCAGGTTCAGCGTTGTGCCTGTGGCTCAGCGTTTGCGGATGAGGTCGACCTTGGCTTCGGCGCCGTTGACATCATCGCCTTGTTTCTCGAGCAACATGTCACGATCGCGTTCGGCTTCGCGAGTCGCTTTCACCGTGTCGGCACGCGCCAGCGCAGCATCGACACCATGTTCATGCATGAACTCGGCCCATTCGACCAGAGCCTCGACCATCTCGTCTTCGGGCACTACAGCAACGTTTTGACCCTTGACGAACAGATGGCCGCGCTTGTTGCCGGCAGCGATACCGAGATCGGCGTCGCGCGCCTCGCCCGGACCATTGACGACGCAGCCCATAACGGCAACTTGCAGCGGTATCTCTCGTTCACCGAACGCTTCGAGTGCCCGGTTCGCAATATCGTAGACGTCGATTTCAGCCCGACCACATGACGGGCATGCGATCAGATCGACGTTCTTGCGTTCGCGCAGGCCCATCGACTCGAGCAATGCACGCCCAGCGCGTGCCTCTTGCACCGGGTCGGCGGTGAGCGAATAACGGATCGTGTCGCCGATTCCTTCGGCGAGCAGCGTGGCGATTCCGGCGGTCGACTTGATCAATCCGTTGGGTGGAGGGCCTGCCTCGGTCACACCGAGGTGCAGCGGATGATCAGTGATGTCGCTGAGTTTGCGATAGGCCTCGATCATCAACGGCACACTCGATGCCTTGACCGAGATCTTGATGTCTTCGAATCCGACCTCGTCGAAGTAGGCCATCTCTTCCTGTGCCGATTCAACCATCGCATCAGCGGTGACGGTGCCGCCGTACTTTTCGTACAGGTCAGGATGCAGCGAGCCGCCATTGACGCCAATACGAATTGGAACGCCCTTTTCGCCGCATGCCTCGGCAACGGCCTTGATGTGTTCGGCCTTGCGGATGTTGCCCGGATTCAGGCGCAGACAATGCACCCCAGCGTCGAGCGCTGCCAAGGCCATCTTGTACTGATGATGGATGTCAGCGATGATCGGCACTGGTGAGCGGGGCACGATCTGGGCGAGACCTTCGGCGGCTGCACGATCGTTGCAGGTGCAGCGCACGATGTCGGCGCCGGCGGCCGCGAGCGCATAGATCTGCTGCAGCGTGCCCTCGACGTCGGAAGTCTTCGTCGTCGTCATCGATTGCACCGTGATTGGCGCGTCGCCACCGACCGGTACGCGTCCAACCATGATCTGTCGGGTCTTGCGCCGCTCAGCGACTGGGGTGATGTCCACGGGTTCTCCGATTCAAGGGGCCGAACAAATCGGCCTTACCACGAGAAGATATCGAGTGTTGCCGTCCACACGCCGAGCCCAACGAGCAACAAGATGACGAGCCAGGTCAACGGCACTAGCTTGCCTGCATCGACTCGGTGTGGCTTGCGAGTGACGAGTTCGCGAGCACGTTCATAGGTAGCGATCAGCGCATGACCGCCATCAAGTGGCAGCAATGGCACCAGATTGAAGATGCCGATGAAGATGTTTACGACAGCGAACAGGAAGAAGACTTGATCGGCAGACTCGCTGCACGAGATCAGGCGACCAATGCCGATAACCGAGAGTGGTCGGTTGGTATCGGGTCCGCCGCAATCGGAAGCAATGTCGGTTTCGCCGCCTTGCTGTTGTGCGTTTTGTAGGCGAACTTGGGCGGCGCGGCGTTCGATAGCTTCGTCGTCTGACCCGAACCAGTTGACCGGATTTGCCAGATCGGCCAGGCCGACAAGGTTCGTCTTGGCGATCGTCGCGAAGTCTCCGAGAGCAAGACCGATGGACTCGCCAACGCCCCGATCGACCTCGGGAGCAAAGGTGGCGCCGACGCCGAAGAACCCGCGGAATGGAGTCGACGTGCGCAAGACGACCGTGCCCTCGAGCGCAACCTCTTCGCCGCCACGAAGGACCTGAACCCGAACAGCTTCGCCGTCCATTTCGGTAAGGAATGTGCGCAGTTCAGATTCGCTGGGTTGCGCCAGGTTGCCGACGCTCAGAACTCGGTCACCCGCTTCGAGGCCGAATTGCGTGAGCAGCGCGCTGACCTCGCTTTCGGCGGACGCAACGCCGACAAGCGAAACGACCTCGCCACCACGCAACACCTCGATCACGATGTCATCACCGACGCGGTCTTGCAGCATGAGCGCCATCGATGTCTCGGTGGGCGCCTCGACGCCGCCTGCGCTGAGCACAACATCGCCCTGCTCAATACCGAAGTCGTCAGCAGGATCTTGGGGCCAGACGAACATGGCCTGTGCGCCGAGCCCGGGTATTTCACGCTCGAGGTTCAAGCCGAAGCCATCGAGCATGATGTCTTCGGGTCGCAACCCGAGGACCCCATTCAGCTGCTGTTCCTGCCCGCCTCGATCGATGACGATCTCGATGGGACCTTCGTCGAGCTCGCTGACGACGTCGCCGAACTCGTCCCAATTGTCGAAGCTCTGGCCGTTGATCGAGTCGATGCGATCGCCGGCCTCGATGCCGAGGCTCGACGCAGTCGAACCGGGAACCACCTGGCTCACCGACCAGGGCGGGCCGTTGAAACCGGGGTAGCTGTAGGCAGCGAACAACACGATGATCGCAATGGTCGCCATGATGAAATGCATGACGGAGCCAGCGCAGATCGTCATCATGCGCTGCCAATACGGCTGGGCGCGATAGGTGCGATGTTCCTCGGCCGGGTCGATCTCGTCGAGGTTCGTCATGCCCATGATTCGCACATATGCGCCCGCAGGAATGGCCTTGACCCCATATTCGGTTTCGCCGCGCTGCGTCGACCAGATCTTGGGCCCGAAGCCAATAAAGAACTCGGTGACCTTCATGCCCGATGCGCGAGCGGTCAGGAAGTGACCCAGCTCATGCATGAACAGCATGAAGACCAGGCCGCCGAGGATTCCGGGGAACCACCAGCTGCGAAAGAAGCCGATTGCCAGAATGACACCGATGAAGCCGACGAGCAGCAGCAGGCTGCCGTTGTCTTCGGCCGAGGCAGAGGCGTCAGCAGAAGACTGGCCACCAAATGCGGTGTTCGCGGCACGGTCGGCCAACGTCGATTGCTGGGTGTCGCCTGGCAGCGCTGCTTCGTCATGTTCGAGGACGGTTGGATCAGGCGTCATGGAGCCAGCTGTTCTGCAGCTGCGGCGCGGGCCCAGAAATCAGCCGCCAGGACCGCGTCGAGATCAGGATCATTGTCACCATTGTGGTTGCTCAACACGCTCTCGACCACGCGGGCTATGTCAACCCAGGCAATCTGGCCCTCGAGGAAGGCATCGACGGCGACCTCGTTGGCTGCGCTGAGTGCGGCAGGAGCTGTGCCGCCCATGCGACCAGCGGCATAGGCCAGGTCAAGGCAGGGGAAGGCGGCCCGATCGGGCGGAGCGAAGGTGAGTTCGCTGAGCGTTGTCCAGTCGA
>JBDNHG010000172.1:0-5402 GCA_041688925.1 Acidimicrobiales bacterium
GAATAAGGGCTCTAAACAGCAAACCGGCTGTTATGGGTCCGCCCAAACGCAAGGGACTGAGGGCCAAGGCGAGCGTGCAGTCCTCCTGGTGACGGTCAGACCCCGACGTCTCAGGATTAGGCGGCGCTGATCACACCCGAAGCGGCAGTCACGTTTCGGTCCGGCGACTGGACTAAGCGGGATCTGAGGAATCCCACAAAAATCCCACACAACACGTGCGAAGGGCTGTCATCAGATGTCTGTAGATGTGAGTACCTGGAATCCAAAATCGTTGCAACGACAACGAGAACGGCGCCATTGCAACGATCTGCGCTGTGATCTTCTTTGGTCTTCTAATCCGCAGATCGCAGGCTCGAACTGTGCCGATCCGACGGCGTTGCCCCAAGCCTGCCCTCGATAGCGGCGCGGGTGTCGTCGTCGGAGTCGGGCCAGAGGTGGCTGTAGACCTCGAGGGTTTCGGTGGCGGAGGCGTGGCCGAGTCGCGCTTGGACGGTTTTAACAGAGAGGCCGGCTTCGATGAGCCAGCTGGCGTATGTGTGGCGGAGTGAGTGCCAACCGCGGGCCGCAGGTGGGAGATGGAGCTTCTTGCGGAGTTGGTCCCAGTTGTAGCCCAGGGTGTTTCGGCGAAGGGGTTCGCGTTTGCCGTTGGTGAACAGCAGCGTGGCGCCGGGTTCGAATTCGTGGGGCGGTTGCTCGCCGATGTGGCGGTTGAGTTCGGCTACGAGAGAGTCTGCGATGGGGATGCGACGGACACTGGCCTCGGTCTTGGTCGGTGCCAGCACGGCGGTGGTGCGAAATTCGCCCTCGGGGGTTTGGTCGGCGTCGCGGACGATGGTGGTGAGTTGGCGGTCGACGTGAAGCTCGCGGCGCATGAAGTCGACGCGTTCGAGCGTGAGTCCTGCCGCTTCGCCGGGGCGGAGTCCGGCGGTGGCGATCGTCCAGACGAACGCGGTCAACCACGGCGGCGCTGCGTCGGCAATTCGGTGGACGTCGTCGAGGTCGAGAGCGACGACGCTGTCGGCAACGGTCTTGTTGATCCTGGGCAGTTTGATCTTGACGGCGGGGGAGTGCGCGATCTTGCGGTCATAGATCGCGGCCTCAAGAATGGACACGAGTCGGCGGTAGACACCGTCGACAGTCTTGGGGCTCAGCGCGTTGTCGCCACGACTCATGCCGGTCACGAAACCTTGGACGTCGGTTCGGGTGATCGACATGAGCCGCCGCTTGCCGAGTCCTGGCCCAATGTGGTTGCGCATGTGGGAGTCAGCCAGCGTACGAGTTGAGTGTCGCCACTCTTGCTTGGCCATCCAGTCTTCGGCGTACTCGGCGAGCGTGACCTGTCCGGCTCTGGGATCGACGTAGGTGCCACGCAGCAGATCGGCTTCGACAGTGCTGAGATGCTTCTGCGCATCGCTCTTTCGGTCGAAGCTCTTGGACCGTTGGCGACCCTCATGATCACGCCACATGGCTCGCCAGCCAGCACGCGTTTGAGTGCCCTTAGCGAGGTATGGCTGCACGGTTCCCATGCCGAACAGTACCTCAGAATCCAACACGGCTACAACAGCAGTCCAACAAAAGGGATGAAAAGGGGTGCAAATCGATGATTCCGCTTGCAAGCGATTGCAAGCTAATATCGTTGCAATACCAGCGAATATTTGCCCTTGCGTGAGGTTGGTGACGGTGAGTCAACCTATAGGCGGGGTTTTGTCCAGGAGCCGAAGCTCCCTGTGTGACCATCCATCTAAGCGATCTACCTGGAGGCGCAGCTTGCGCTGCGGGCGGGCCGCCACTACCTCGCTTTTGACCTTGCTCCCAGTGGGGTTTACCTAGCCACTCCGGTCACCCGGAATGCTGGTGCGCTCTTACCGCACCGTTTCACCCTTACCTGTGCTCACATCCCCCAGCAACGGGGAAGTAGAGCCATCGGCGGTCTGTTTTCTGTGGCACTGTCCTGCGAGTCACCTCGACTGGCCGTTAGCCAGCACCGTTGCCCTATGGAGCCCCGACCTTCCTCAACCGTGCCTCCGAAGAAACACGACTGCGGTCACCCGGCCAACTCACCGTCAGCGAGAAAGGCTAGCGGTGCGCACGCGTCATCCTTCGATGATCTTTACGACCTCGATGATGAACACGAGAGCGTCGCCCTCGGCGATGCCCGACTCTGGGGGAACCCCGTCGGGATAGGCGACCGATGTAGGAAGAATGATCTGGCGAACTTCGCCGACCTTGGCGCCGTTGATGCCGTCTGCCAAGCCAGGAAGCAGTGAGCCGCCTTCGAGTGCCAGCTGGGTCGATACGCCCTGCTGCCAGGTGCTCTGCACGATGGTGCCTGAGTCATGCAACATCACGACAACGTTTGCGTCGATGATGCTTCCCTCGGTGGTCTCTTGGTCGCCGGATCCTTCGACCAGCGTGGTGACCTCGACATCGTCGGGAGCGTCACCGTCGAATTCGACCAGATGAGCAACTGGGGCTTCGTCCAGGCTCTCGAGATGCACGCGGAAGACAAGATCGCTTTCGTCATAGGCCATTGCTGCGGGAATCTGCAAGATGCGCTCGCCGCCGACCTTCATGCCGATCAGGCCTTCGTTCCAACCGTCGATCACCTGTGACCGACCAGCGATCACCACAAACGGTTCACCGCGGGTCCATGAGCTGTCGAACTCTTCGTCGGTGTCGGCTTCTACGCCGACATAGTTGACGGTGATGATGTCGCCAAACTGGACCTCACAGCCCTCGCCTTCGACCAGATCCACAATCTTCAGCTCGCTGAAAGATCCGAGGTAGCTGTCATCGATTGGTGGCGTGGGTTCCGGAGCCCCAGCAACATCGAGCAGATCGACAACGAACACCAGGTCGCTGTCAGCAACGATTACCTCGCTGCGTGCAGTGTCGCCATAGGCGAGATCACTTGGAATCTGCAACAGTCGACGACCGCCGACTTTCATGCCTTCGATGCCCTGGTCCCAGCCGGCGATGACCTGACTGGCGCCAAGTGAGAAGGTGAACGGATTGCCCGAGTTCCATGATGCGTCGAACTCGGTTCCGTCGGCGCCGAGCACACCCACGTACTGCATGGTCACGGTCGCGCCAGCGATCGCTTCGTCACCAGTGCCTTCGATCAGGTCGGTGGTGACGAGTTTGTCGAACTCACCCAGGTAGTCGTCTTCGATCTCGGGTTTTGTGTCTGGCGGAAGCTCGACCTCGGTGACCGCCTCGTTGCCACCGGCAGGTTCAGCCGCCGTATGAGCGCAGTCTCGGGTATTGACCGCAACGAACGCTTCGGGAGCGGGCGGCAGGTCACTGGGGTCGACGGTCGTGCTCAGGGGATCATCGTCGGTGGCATTGGTGTTGGCATCATCTGTTTCGCTCGAGGCAAAAGCGGCGCTGTCATCGGAGGAGGCAGCATCATCGCTGCCACCACACGCACCGGCGACGAGAGCGAACAGAACCACAAGTATCAGTTTCTTCACCCCGAGAGGCTAGTGGGACGTTGCAGCGAGGCATCGGCACCCCCGCATCCGCGAGAACCTAAGGTATGCAGGCAAATGCCGTGAGCACCTAAGGTATGCAGGCAAATGTCGTGAGCACCCGGAGGTAGTTGTGACAACAGGAGACGAAGAGGCCGACCGTCTCGTCGACGACCTGTTTCGCGAGGTCGATGACCAGTTCGCCGACCTCGAACGCGAATACCACCAGGCACGCGAAGAAATGGCGACAGACAGCGACCGGCGCGACACGACACTCGATGCGCTTGGCGCAAGCAGCGAACGATTCGAGCTGATGAGCCAGGTCGCCACGCTGCAAGCCGAGGTCTCACGCCAACGCGATGAACTCGACGAACGCGACCGGTTACTCACCGAGCTCGGCGACAAGATCGCCGGCTTCGAAGCCGACATCGCCAAACGCGACGACATGCTCACCGAACTGCGCACCACCAAACAAGAAGCGCTCGACGAGCGACGCGAACAGTCACGGTTGGCAGCGCTGCTCGATGCTCGAGCGGCCGAACGCCATGAACTCGGCGAACTGACGCAGCGACTCAAGAACGAACGCGATCATGTGCAAGAGCTGCTCACGACTGCGCTGGCGCGATTCGACGAGGCCGAAGCAGCAATGGCCCAGATGGACGACAAGGTTCGCCATCTCGAAGCCGCACGCGACACCGCCGCGCACGAACACGATTCACGCGCCCACGAGCTGATCGAATCTCGCGCCGAGATGAGCAAGCTGACCGACCAGCTGGCCGAGCTCGCTCGCTCTACGGCCGCTGCTGACCAACGTGCCGAGAAAGCCAATGCGCTGGCCGAACGTCGCACCAACGAGGCGGGCTATCTCAATCGCCGCATCGATGCAATGGCCGACAAGCTGCAAGCGTCAGGCACCTTCGAAGAAGAGTCCAAGAACCTGCGTCGTGATTTGACTCTCAACGAGCGCCGTATCACCGAACTCGAACGCGACCTCGACACCGCTCAGTCCGAAGCAGCAGCAGCGAACACCGCTGTCGACGCCATCGCAAACCGCACCGCCGACTACGACGAACTGGTGCAACAGGTCGTGGGCCTCGAAGAAGAACGCGACGCAGCGTGGGAAGCCGCATCTGGCTACACACCAGCAGCACGACCTGTCGAAGCCGAAACGCCGACCGGGCCCGAGGACGTCGCCTCGCTGGCCGACCGGGCGCGCGAACTCGGCGCACGCCGCTCGAGCGAAGCCGAACTGGCCGCCCACGCGGTCGAGGAAGCAGCGGACGCCGCTGACGAAGACGCTCCAGGCGATGTTGTCGACGACGCTGCAGGCGATGGTGTCGACGGTGTACACGGCAAGAGCGCCACCGGCGATGTGCAGGACGTGTCCGACGAGGCACCAGCGTTTGGCGGCTATGGTGTCGATGCCCGTCTCGAGTCTTTCGACGACGACCCGGCCGGCGAATCTGCCGGTGACGCACTCGCTTCGTCCAATGATTCGCCGAGCGACAGTGCACTTCCGACGTCGGTGGGCGCCGCCTTCCATGCCGGCGCCGCGATCGATCCCACAACGACGGGGTCGAGTGACCTCGAGAACCTCGAGCACATCGATGGCGATGAGGTGACATTGGCCGCCGCCTTCGATGCATTGGCTGCAATCGATGCCACAGATCCGCCGACGAGTGACCTCGACGAACTCGACGACCTTGACGACGCCGATGTCGACCTCATCGATTCAGACCTCGATCAACTCGTGGCGAGCGTCGATACACCTGAAGGCGCCCTCGAATTCGATGGCGCCGAGTCGCTACCTCGCATCGATCTCGACAGCCTGAACGAGGCACCCGAATCGGCGACAGAGAGGTTCTTGAGCGACACCGCCGAGATTCCAGCGGTAAGCGACTCGGCCCCGACTTATGACCCAGACGCCATGGC
>JBDNHG010000173.1:0-3995 GCA_041688925.1 Acidimicrobiales bacterium
GCAGCGCAATGGTCTCAAGTAAACGCGGTGCCCGTAGTGGTCGAGGCTGACGCGAGTGGAGGAGTGCTGGCGGCCCGTTATGAGCTGTCGCTCACGCCGGGATTCGTCACGCTGGCCGAGAGCCTGCGCAAGTTCGAGTCGCCGCCGCTGCTCGATCACGCCCAGCGGTTGCCGTCGGGTGTTGCCGGTGTTTCGTTGTCTCCTTCGGCGACGGCTGCTGGCGCGCAGCTGCGTTCTGCCGGCCCATATCTCGGAACCTACTTGGCCGATTCGGGGCACCCGGTATTCCTCGATACAGGGGTCGCGTTGCCCGACGGCAAGGTCGTGCCGGCTCTCGTCGCCGCCGATCTGCTGCTGTGGTTCGTGCGGCCCACCCGTGAGGAATTGCTGGTATTGCGACACCGCCTGGTCGAATGCCCACAGCCCGACGATGTCGGCATCGTGCTCGTTGGCAAGACGCCGTATAACGCCGATCAGGTAGCCGAAGCACTCGAAACCGAGGTGCTGCATACACTGCCGATCGACCGGCGAGGCGCTGACGCTGCCAATCTCGGCGGCGACGATCGCTACCTGCGCCGAAGCCAGTTAGCGCGGTCCTGTTCGCAACTTGCCAAAATCATCGCTGACCGTGTGTCGCCGGCGCCCTCGGCAACGTCAGCAGCGCCCCCAGTTGTGCAGCCAAAGGCGGAGGCAGTATCGATGCCAGAAGCATCGCCGCCGCCCGGCGTCAGCGCCGACGAGCAACTCGAGCTCTCAGCGCATGACCCGGCGCACTCTACGGAGATTGACCACGAACCGGCGCTGGTCGTGTGGGTCAACGACGAGCGCGGTTGACTCGGCGACGTCGTTCTAGCTCGCCCGCCGCTCCGCTGACTGCTCTTCTACCGACTCTGCCAACAGCGCTCAACGCTGACCCGCACCCGCTCAAAACCTCACTGAGAGTGGCCACTTGAGTTAAGCAAGGGGCCTTACGTATGTTCTGTCGTCAAATGTGTTTACCTCATTTGTAGGAGCATTTGATATCACCAGAGAGTGCTGCCGTGCAGCACCGGATGCTTCGTCTCATCGCCTGGCGAAACTGCTACGTACGGAAAACGAGCGAAGGCATGCCCGAGAGCATGCCTTCGTCAGTGCAGCGGGTTCAGCGGCGCGAACACCGCCCGGCAGGAACGTAGGTCAGCCGGTTTTGGCGAGGTGGGCGATGCTGGACGCTGTTTCGGTGGCGATGCCTGGACAGCTAACCGAGAAGACTTCGCTTCCGTGCATCGTGCCCATCACCTGGCGACAGCGAGCCGTGACTCCGGCTTCGTTGAGCATGCGGTAGAAGGCGATGCCTTCGTCACGCAGCGGGTCGCACTCGTTGACGCTGATGACCGTGGTCGGAAGCCCGGCGAGATCGTCGGCGGTTGCGAACATGGGCCACGCAAGCGGGTTGCCTTCGTCGAACGCCTCGATGCCGTACACCATGCGTGCGTTGTTGCCAGACACGTTGATGAAGATGCCGTTGTTGTCGGTCGACGATGGGAAGCGATCTTGTGGCCACTCGCCGGCCAGGTACGGGCACATTGCGTAGATGCCGTTGACCAAGTCGATGTCGCCGTCCTTGAGCAGTTGCATGCCGGTTGCGATCGACAGGTTTCCGCCGCCGCTTTCGCCGGCAAGAATGATCTTTGATGCGTCGATGCCAAGCTCGTCGGCTTGCCCGGCGAGCCAGCGCACGCCTGACACGCAGTCATTGAGCCCGGCCGGGAATGGTGCGACCTCAGGAGCGGACGATGGATAGAGCGCATTGCGGAAGTCGACCATCGCCACCGCGACACCCTGCTGAGCGATGAGACGCCCCCAACATTTGTACATGCCAAGGAACGCCGACATCGTCTGCATGCCGCCACCATGCATGTAGTACACGCACGGCACCGGGCCCTCGACCTGGGGACGCATGAACGACACCTTGATCTGGTTGCCGTCAGGGGCCGAGGTGAACTCGAGGGTCGAGATGTCGAGCCCCTCGAGAGGGGCGAGGTCGGTGCTGTCGATGCGATTGAGATTGGCGTCAGCCGCAGCGGCGGCGGCCAGCGCAGACTCGCTGTTCGCCTTGGCAAGTAGTTCGTCGCGGTCGGCCACGTCACGGCCGGCCCTCGCATCAGGCATCACCCCCATGATGCGTCGAATACGGGGGTCGAGTCGTGCGTCGTCGGCAATTCTGGTCATGTCGGGAAACGTTAGTGAGTGACGGTGCTCGAAGAGAAAGCCGAGCTGGTCAGGAGATTACGCGAGTAGGCAGAGCGCGAAGGTCGGAAGCCGCGCAACTCGTGGGCCTGCCAGAGGACTTGTCGACCTACTCGCTAAGCCCCTAAGACGCCAGCTCGACCCCAACCAGGCGCTGCGGCCGAGTTGCCCGAGCGGGTGAATCAGGCGTCTTCGAGTAGCTCGCGGAGCGTGCCCAGGGTGCCGACTGGGTCGGCGCCGACCGGGGTGACGTTCAGCACGCTCACGCCGGCTTCTTTCCAGGCGCCCAGACGCTCTTTGACATACGACGCGGGCCCGACCAGGTTCGCTCGTTCGAGGAAATCGCGAGGCACGGCTGCCGCAGCGGCCTCTTTGTGCCCGTCGAGATAGAGGTCCTGGATCTCGATGGCTTCTTCTTCGTAGCCGTACTTTTGGGCAATGCTGTTGTAGAAGTTCTTGTCACGCGCACCCATGCCGCCCCAGTACAACGCGGTTGACGGACGCCCTCGGTCGAGCACCTGATCAGCCCCTGCACCTGCGTATTCTTCGCCGATAGCGACCATTGCACCGGCGCCGATTTCGAGCTTGGCCAGGCTGGGGTCGCGTAGCGCCGTGCCGGCCTTAAGGTCTTCGCCCCATACCCGCTGGAACTCATCGGGAAGGAAGAAGACCGGCAGCCAGCCGTCGGCTGACTTGGCGGTTTGCTTGACCGACAGCGGCATGAGCGATGCCCACCAGATCGGTACTTCGGAACGAACGGGATGGTTGATGAGCTTGAGCGGCTTGCCGAGCCCGGTGCCCTGGCCCTGCGGCAGCGGAATCTGCACGGTCTTGCCGTCGTACACCACAGGTTCGCGGCGAAGAGTCATGCGGGTGACGTCGATGTACTCGCTGATGCGCCTCATCGGCTTCTCGTAGGGGACGCCGTGGAAACCCTCGATGACCTGCGGGCCGCTAGCGCCCAAGCCGAGGATGAAGCGGCCATTGCTGACGTAATCACACCCGGCTGCGGTCTGGGCTATGGCGGTGGCAGTGCGCGAGTAGACGTTGAGGATGCCGGTGCCGATCTCGACCCGTTCGGTGCGGGCGGCGAGGAAGCCGACCTGGCTGACCGCATCGATGCTGTACGCCTCGGCAACCCAGACGACGTCGAGGCCGGCCTTTTCGTATTCGACGACCTGATCGACGGTCGAGTGGAAATCGCCGACGTAGTTGATGCTCATACCAAGTTTCATGGTTGGAACCGTAGTCGCACCGTCGACATCGATTGGCAGTTTGTGGCGCGGTTTGCCCCGCAGCCCATCTACGCCAAATACGCCAAGGCCCAGGGATCTCTTTCAGCAGAGGTGTAATAGATCGAGGTGCGTAACGTCACGGTGACGGTGCCACGGCACCACCGTGGTGTCGAGCCGTTCTTGGCGCGATGCTAGATCGCCGGGTGACGACCTGGTGGCCACGAATTGATGGTTGGAGAACACATGAGTAGCAAGTTTGGAACTCTCGCGATGAGCGCGGTGGTCGTGCTGTCGCTGATGGCCACGGCCTGCAGCGGCGGAGATGATTCTCCTAGCGCAGAAGACGTAGCGAATGATCCGGTGAATGCGCCGATTACCCAGATCGATGAAGGAAGCGGCGGTGTCGCCGCTGGCCCAATCGTTGGCTTGCTTGTTGTGCAGCCGTCGTTCGGCTTCGGCGTCTGGGATGTCGACCGTGCGACCGGCGAAGCCCGAGCCGTGCCCGGTATTGCTTCGGTCGAAACCGTCGAC
>JBDNHG010000174.1:0-2015 GCA_041688925.1 Acidimicrobiales bacterium
CCCGATGCGTTCGTCGAGGCCAAGGCGAAGATGATGGCGGGCGCCGGCCTCGGACTTTTTGCGTCGACCACCGGTCGGTCCGGCAGCGAGATTCTCGAACTGTGGCGAGATGAACGCGAGCAGATGTTGGCTGCATTCCGCAGTCGCGGACCAAAAGAACGCATCCCCTGGTTCGGGCCTGACATGAGCACGCTCAGTTTCGCCACCGCACGGCTGATGGAGACATGGTCTCACGGACAAGATATTGCCGACACGGTCGGTGCGCCGTGGCCGCCGACCGATCGCCTGAAGCACGTCTGCCACATCGGGATCACTACCCGGGGATGGAGCTATGCGGTCCGCAACATGGAGGTTCCCGCGGGCGCGGTGCGCGTCGAACTCACTGCTCCTTCGGGCGAACTGTGGACGTGGGGACCTGAGGATGCGCCTGATCGCATCATGGGGTCGGCCAACGACTTTGCGCTGGTCGCCACCCAACGTCGCAAACCAGACGACACGGCACTCGTTACCGAAGGCCCACTCGCAGCCGAATGGCTCAGCATCGCCCAAGCGTTCGCCGGCGGCCCCACGCTTCCCGACGGCCGTTGACCAGCGCCAGCCACACTCGAGCCAATGAAGCTCTGGCTCTGTGGCGCGCAATCGCCGAGTAGTCTCGATTGAGCATGGCCGATACTCCTTCACCACCGCCAGGCGGACCGTACAGCGAAGAGCCCCAGCCGGCCGCGCCGCCTCCAACCGGGTACGAACCACCACCGCCGGCGCCGCCACCCGCGCCCATGCCGGCCGCTCCTTTCGCACCACCAACCGGGTACGAACCGCCGCCCATACCACCAGCACCACCACCAGGACCTCCACCCGCCGCGCCTTTCGCACCACCCATCGGATACGAACCGCCGCCAGCACCACCAACCGCAGCTTCCTATCCGCCGCCCCAGAGTCATTACGCACCACCCAATCAGCCGGGCCCACCGGGTCAGCCCTACCCGCCGGTCGCACCTCCGGGATGGGCGCAGCCGCCCACGCAGAAGAAGAGCCACCGCACACTCTGGATCACACTGGCCACGATCTTTGGGGTGCTCGCCCTCGGCGTGGGGTCGTGCACGGTTTGGTTTGTGGGCACGGTCAAGGCGCCTGTTGATGAGTCGAACCGATTTCTGGCAGCGATCGACACGGGCGACTACGCGGCCGCAGCTGCACGGACCGATCCGGGCTGCAACGCGGGAATGTCAGCCGCTGCTCTCGACGAAATCTTCGCGGGTACCGATATCAGCTACAACCTGACGAGTTCGTCGATCACCAATAGCAGCGCAACGGTCTCGGGAAGCTTCTCGGCGCAAGGCCGGAACTTCGGCCTCATTGAACTATCGCTTCGCAAACAAGGTGAATGGCGCGTGTGCGGTTTCCAAGTCACATGATCGCCTGATCGCTACGTGTTGGGCGCCAAACGGTAGACAACACCTGGGGGCGCACCGCTGCCATCAGGCTGCAGCCCCATCACATACAACTCGCCCTGGGTGTCACGCCCGAACCCGGTTATGAGCAACCGATTGTTGTCATGATTGGTGGGCACGATCTCGGTCAGTTCACCATCGGGACTCAGCCGGAAGAAGCGGCCGGCGATCAAGTCGCCGTCGCTGGTCAGATCACCGAAGATGTAGCTGCCGGTCAAACCCACGAGCTGTGAGCCGTGATAGCTGAAACCGCCGGTGATCGAGGTGCCTTCGTCATGGTCATATTGTGCGATTGGGTCGATCATGTCGATTGGTTCGCCGGGCGAGTCATCGCCGGCGAATCCGCGGTTCGCCTCGCCGTTCGGGTTGAACAAGAAGGTGCCTTCCTTGGTGGGCCAGCCATAGTTGCCGCCGCCAACGACCTGATCGACCTCCTCGATGTCGCGCTGTCCAACATCGGCAACGATCAACTGTCCGCTGCGATGGTCGAACGACATCCGAAACGGATTGCGAAAGCCGTAGGCAAAGATCTCGTCGGCGCCACGGCCGGCAACGAAGGGATTA
>JBDNHG010000175.1:0-2489 GCA_041688925.1 Acidimicrobiales bacterium
CTTGGTGCTGCAAGGCACAAGCCGCGACATTCTCGACCATGTCGTAGCCGGCTATGCGGCGGCTATCGCCTGCGCCGAAGTCGACATCATCCGTTTCCTCAATCAGGTCGACCCCGATCAAACAGCAGTGGTTGCCGGCTATCTGCCACTGCCCCACACCGTTCTCGGCGGCCGCCGTGCGTGGGCTGCCGATTCGGCCATCTCGACCAGACTCGAAACCAAGGTTGGGGCCGCCACGCCGCTCGCCGAGTCGGTGCGGGTGATTCCGACAGTTCCGCTTCCTTCGGGTAACACCGGCGACTGGTGGCAGGCCGTGTGCGAGCAGCTCGAGACCAACCGCCTGGTGGTACAGATCGGCGGCGTGAGCGGCGGAGGAACCAGCACGTTCATCTGCAACGCTCCCGAAGAAGTACCAGTCGGTGTCGAAGGTTTCATCGCACCGTTCGTGCAGGGACTACCCGGCAACGTGATGGGTGTCGTCGACGATGCCGGCACCACACTTGTGCTTCCGGCATCTCGCCAGCTGCTGCGTTCCGACCCCCAGGGCAGACCCTTGTACGCCGGCAATGTCACCGGCGAACCGTGGACCGCGGACATTCGCTCCGAGCTCGGTGACGAGGTTCGCTCACTCGGCACGATGTTGGCCTCGGCCGGGTTCTTCGGTCCGTTCGGCGCCGATTTCATCGCCGATGCCCAAGGACGTCGCTGGTATCACGATCTGAACCCACGCATGAACGGCGTGCTCGACAGCCTTGTACACATCATGGGTGACGCCTCAGACGTGCCGCTGGCGGCGCTCATGCTGTCGCGGCCGCAGTGGACCGCAGCCGACATCGACGAACTCGAGGATCAACTACACCAGGCCGCTGGCGCAACACCGCTGGCCCGCTTGTGGCTCACGACAGTGCTCGACGCACCGAGCCATATTGCAGTGCCGCCACCTCCGGGCCGCTACCTGATCGCCGCATCTGGCGGTGGCGTAACCTATCTGGGCGAGGCTGGACCGCTCGATCAGGATGGCGATCGTGACGGCGAAACGGTGGGTGTCTTGCAGCCATTGCTGCCGCCAGATCTCGACCTGGTCGCGGGCGATCGGCTCGCACTGGGCAACCTGTATTGCAGCGCCACGTTGGGCGATGAGTTGAGCGCGGTCGGCCCCGTGTTGATCGATGCCTTCCTGGCCTGACGAAGCCAGCGTCCGAGCTGCGAGCCTGGCCGCAGCGGGATACAACGTGGCTCGCCTTCCCGCGGCAGCGGTGACTCGCGAGCTCTCGTCCGACGCGGGTCATATCCACCGCCGGCAACTGCCTGTTCCCGATGGACCCAGCGCCGAGAACACTCTTGACTCCTTGACCGCGCCCGAGGCGGCAGGCGCTGCTGATGTCGGGGCGTTGGTTCGATCGCTGTTAGGCGCTGAGCAGTTTCTCGTAGCCGGCTCGGGCCGGGACGCCGAAGCGGTAGTTGCGTCGGCATTGGTTGAGCCGGGCCAGCGAGTGCTGGCGAACGAGGCGTACGTCAGCAATCGCTGGTGGATCGAACGATTCGGCGGAACCGTCGAGAACTTCGGAACCGAGCCGCTGGGCGAACCCTCGGGTGATGGTCCCGACCGTCAGCTCGACAAGCTTTCGCATGTGCTGATGACGTTGCCCCCGGCCCAGCTCGGGCCCCAAGCCGGGCGACCGGTTTCGCTCGCCGAGGTGCAAGGCGTCCGGAACTGGATTGATCGGTGCTGCCCCCAGGTGCCGCTCGTAATCGATGCGTCGCGCCTTTGGGAAAACGCCGCCGCGACCGAGACAGACCCGGCGAACTTCTTGGCGCTGGCCGACATCATCATGTTGTCCGCTGGCAAAGACGTTGGCGCACCCCGCGGCGGGCTGGTGGCCTCCAGCGACGACCGCTGGTGGCCACAGATTGCCGAAGCGGCTGACGTGTGGCACGGGTCGCGCGCCGCACTCGACGATCATGACATAGCGAATATCGCCAATGGATTGTTGGCAATTCGCGCAAGCGCTGCCCACGACCGGTACGTCGAGATGACGACACTCGCCAACGACCTTGCCGAGATGTGTTTGCCTCGCACGTGGGCCGGCTGCCGTTCGATCTACCTCGACGTCAGCGCATGGCTGCCACTCGTGTCGCGAGATGAACTTCCCGCGCAGACACTGCTCAATATGATCTACCTGGTCACTGGCTGGCGGGGGCTCGGCACAGGAACTGACGATGCGGGACCGGCCGGGCATGGTGGACAGGCGCCGACCGTCCGTTTAGCGGTTCGCGACGCGGCGGACGCGTTGCGAGACGGGCTGCCTCTCGTGGCCAAAGTCGCTGCCGAGCTGCGGTCAGGATTGCGCTCGCTATCTCGAGATCGCGCCGCGCCCTATCTGCAACCGGCACTACCGGTCGACGCGACGGCCTGGCCACCGGCGCCGTCCTCATCTCTAGCGCCCGCAACGTCGGGCTGGCTGGTCGCACGCTCGGCTGCGGGATGC
>JBDNHG010000176.1:0-2555 GCA_041688925.1 Acidimicrobiales bacterium
CCTTCCTCGAACTGCTTGCGGTTGAGCTCATCGGCGGCAGCCTGATCTGGATTGTCGAAGCTGCCGATCTTTGAGCCCATTACCTCGGCTTCACGGGGCACCGTGCCTCGGCCGACGCCGAGGATGCCCCGGCCGCCCGAGATGTTGTGCAAGGTGGCAAAGTCTTCGGCCAGCTTGAGCGGATGCCACTGCGGCACGATGTTGAACGCCATGCCGATGCGAATCTGTTCGGTGCGCTCGGCCAAGATCGCGCCAATGAGGATGCCGTTCGGGATGACTTCGTAGCCCTCGTACTGGAAGTGATGTTCGGTCAGCCAGAACGAGTCAAAGCCGAGCTGATCTGAGCGGACGCCCATGTCGATGATCTTCTCGGTCGCATCCCACATCTGCTGCTGCGTGAACCGTCGGTCGGTCGGCACTGGAGGGCCCGCTCCGGCGTCGTCCATCTCAACCCCGCCGAACAAGAAAATCCCAGTGCGCATTGGCCCACCCTAATAGCGACGCCTCACCTGTCAGCTCAAACCTGGTTCGCCTTGGCTGTTGTTTCCACCAATCAGCGATTCGACGCGGCCGCGCTCGAATGCTCGATTTAACGTGCGCGAAATACGCGCGCACTAGGGTGGCCTGGTTGGCACGGAAGGGGACCGAGTGGCCAAGAGCGCTATCGCGACCAAATCTTTGGAGTTCAACGGGATAGGCATGATCTTTCCTGATGGAACCGAAGCGTTGAAAGACGTCAGCTTCACGGTTGACCAAGGCGAATTCGTCACCGTGGTCGGCCCATCAGGCTGCGGCAAGTCGACCCTGCTGAAGATCGCCTCGGGGCTGCTCGAGAAAACATCAGGCTCGGTTTCGGTCGACCGCAAGCGCATCGGTTACGTCTTTCAAGACGCCACATTGCTGCATTGGCGCACCGTTCTACGCAACGTCGAATTGTTCGGCGAACTTCACAACATTCCAAAAGCCGAACGCCGCAAGCTGGCCCTCGAAGCAATTGAACTGGTTGGCTTGAGTGGGTTCGAGAACCACTACCCCAAATCGCTTTCAGGTGGAATGAAAATGCGGGCATCGTTGGCCCGCACTCTGACCCTGCGCCCGCCCGTGTTCTTGTTCGACGAGCCGTTCGGCGCAGTCGACGAGATCACGCGCGAACACCTGAACGAAGAGACCCAACAGTTGTTTCAACGTGAGGGTTTCGCAGGCTTGTTCATCACCCACAGCATCAGCGAAGCGGTGTTCATGAGCACCCGGGTGCTTGTCATGTCGAACCGACCCGGCCGCATCGTCGCCGAGTTTCCGGTGCCATTCGAATATCCCAGGTCACCCGACCTGCGTTTTGATCCCGAGTTCGCGAGACTGAGTGGCGAGGTCTCGCACGCCCTACGTGGAAGTCATTGATGACGACCGAGATTCACGACACCGAAGAGGCTACGGCTCGCCTCGAAGACGACGTCGATCAAGGTGTACTGCCCGATGATGCGCCGCCTGCCGCCTACCGACTGAAGTCGCGCCGCCGTGAGCTGGCCGAGGTCTTCCTGCCCCCGCTGATCGTCGGAGCCTGCTTCATTGGACTGTGGTACTTCGTCAGCTACGGCTTGCTCGAAGAACGGCGCCGATTCTTGCTGCATCCTCCGCATGAGGTGTGGAAAGTCGGTTTTGCCGACTGGGACAATTTCTCTGAGATCCTCGAGTCGCTGTGGTCGAGCACGAAGGTCGCGATGATTGGTCTGGTAATTTCGATCGTCCTCGGGTTCTTCTTGGCCACGATCATGAGTCAGGCCAAGACGGTCGAACGCGGCATCTTCCCATTCATGGTCATGTTGCAGGCCATCCCGATTCTGGCGATCGTGCCATTGATTTCGTTCTGGTTCGGAACTGGCCAGAACTCACGCATCCTCGTGTGCATCATCATTTCGTTGTTCCCCATCATCGTGAACACCTTGTTCGGGCTGCAATCCGCCGAAAAAGGCACCCACGATCTGTTCACGCTGCACGGCGCCAGCCGCATGACCCGACTGCGCAAGTTGATGTTCCCGGCCGCTATGCCCGCCATCTTTGCCGGCCTACGAATCTCGGCTGGCCTGTCGGTCATCGGCGCGATCGTCGGCGACTTCTTCTTTGGCAAGGGCAAACCCGGCATTGGTCAGCAGCTCAAACAATATGCCGCCCAGCTGCAAGGCGAAGAGCTATTGGCTGCAGTCATCATGTCATCAGCGCTCGGTGTCAGCGTCTTCTTGTTGTTCGGCTGGATACAGAACGCAGCCATCGGACGATGGCACGATTCAGATTCTTGACCCAACCAAATCGCGTAATAGTTTCACTTTCCTGGAGGGGATTATGAGAAAAACCACCTTGTTCCGGTGGCTGGCAATAGTGCTGGCCTTAGGACTCGTTGCATCGGCATGTGGCAGCGGCAGCGACGATGATGATGACATCGTCGAATCAGCCGATACGCCAACTGCGGTTGCCGATGATGGCGGCGATGATGACGCCGGCGATACGCCAACAGCGGTCGCCGACGACGGCGGCGACGACGCTGTTGCAGGAGACCTGGA
>JBDNHG010000177.1:0-5663 GCA_041688925.1 Acidimicrobiales bacterium
CGGGCCTACGAATTTGCGTCGTGACGATTGGTAGACGAACGGCCCACGCCGATCGGCACGTGGACATCACGGCTCGGTGGGGTGCCGGGTGATGGTGACGGTCTGTTCGGTGGGGGTGGCCGCCTCGGTGCGGTCGAGTTCGACGCGCAGGCTCGACAGTGCCCGAGTGGTGGGCACGGCAAGGCGACGCACCATGCGGATCTGGGGACCGAGAAGGGCAGCGTCTCTGACGAAGCGGGCAATGTCGGCCAGTGCTGGAGTCTCGCGCTGCCGTACTTTCCATGCCAGTTGGCGCATGCGGTATTCGCTGTGCACCCGATTGTGAAGTGCTCGATAGAACTCGGTCGGGTACGGGCCGTCAAAGAGCATCGCCATGTCACTGCTGTCGACCCAATGGGTGTCGCTGCCGATTTCGTTCTCGACCCGATCGTAGAACGGTGTCCCCGGCAGGGGATAGGACACCGAGATGCCGATGTCGTCGGGGCGTGCGGTGCGGATGAGGTCGAGCGTTGCCTCGATGTCGTCGAGGGTCTCGCCGGGGTAGCCGAACTGGATGAAGAACGCGATGCGGTAGCCAGCAGCATGCACCCGTTCTGCAGCCTCGTGAATCTGCTCGACCGTGCAACCTTTCTCCATCGCGTCGAGGACCTTTTGGCTACCGGACTCAGCGCCGATCCAGACCTCTTCGGCGCCGGCGGCACCGAGCGCCTCGGCAGTGTCGTTCTTGACCAGCAGGTCAGCACGGCTGAGGCACTTGAATGGCAGCCGAACAGCGCGTTCGTCGACGAGCTCGGCGAACTGCTGGATCCATCCGGGCTTCAGGCCGAAGATGTCGTCGGCGAACCAGATGTGTTCAACGGCGAACCGTTCGCGTAACTCGGCCATCTCGGCCACGACGTTTTCGGCCGAACGGGCGTTATAGCGCTGACCCCAGATGGGCTTGGAACACCAGTTGCAGTGGTACGGGCAACCGCGAGTGGTGACCATGTTCAACGAGAATCGTCCATGTGCTTCCATCCAGATCGCGCGGTACCGGTCGATATCGACCAGGTCGCGTGCGGCGAACGGGATGTCGTCGAGCGCCTTGAGATTCTTGCGTTCCGCCCCACGTTGAAGTTCGCCACCAGCGAGTTCGATCGTAACGCTGGCGATGCCGGCGATATCGGTGGCTGTTGGCGCGGTCGGCTTAAAGGCGTCGAGACAATCGAGTAGTGCCTGATCGCCTTCGCCCGAGATCACAGCGCCCGCCCCGGCGGCAAGGAACTCTGCGGCATGGTCGCTGGCGTCGGACCCGGCCACGATTGCGAAAACTCGATGGTTGCGAGCGGCGCCGAGCATCTCGAACGCTGCATCTCGCATGCGGCTCAGACACATCTTGGAGAGATAGTTGAAGTTGTCCTCGAACAGCACGGCAACGTCGGGTCGCTCGCTGCGCAGCATCTTGGACCAACCGGATGTCGATCGTTCGAGCATGGCATCAAAAACCACCACGTCGTGACCTTGTTCGCGCATGAGCGCAGCGGCGATGAGTGTGCCAAGGGGTGGGTACGGCCGGCTCGCTTCTTCGAGCTTCGGATCGAAGTACTGGAAGTAGGCGTGGCCGAGTAGCACCTTCATATTGACGCACCGATCGTTGCCAGTAGAAGCGGGCGTTCGGCCGTTTCGCGACCCGCGCGCCGAGCGCCGCGCCACCGATGCACCTGCGCACGCCATCGGCTCATCTGACCGGTTCGCTCGAAGTCGAGGACGGCAAGGTCGGTGTTGGTCAGATACCCGCGACCCTCGTGCGCGGCCGTCTCGATACAGAATCTGTCGGACACGTCGGCGGCGAACTCGGCGACCATTGATTGACCGGCTGCGGTATCGGTGAACACCGGTGAGTCGAGCACGACGACAACACCGCCTTTGCGCACGACCCGTGACGCTTCGGCCAATGCGCTCGTTGGGCTTGCGGCATAGTGCAGCGACGCATTGAACACCGCGAGGTCGCTGCTCGACGTGGCGAAGGGCAGTGCCTCCATCTCGGCGCGAACCAGCAGCATGTCGAGGCCGTGGTGCCGAGCGGCAGCCAAACCATCGCCGCCGTCGACGGTCACATCGAGCGCTGCGGCATGCCATCGATTGCGGCAGAGGTCGGCCGACAACCAGCCGCATCCGGCACCGATATCGAGGATCGCTCCGGCGGGTCGGTTGGCGATGGCGGCCTTGAAACGCTGATGCGATTCGGCTCGTTGTTGCCACATCGCAGCGAGCGGATGATCGGCTCTGACGACTGGTAGCGCACGAACCTCGTCGCCGGTCAACTCGCGCTGCTCGGCGCGCCGGACGGCGGCGTAGTCGACGGCGAATCGGTCGAGTGTCATGCGACGTTCAGGCCGAATCAGGTCCCAGACGCCGGGAGCGGCGGTGCCGAACTCGATAGCTCCGGCGACAAGTTTGCCGTCAACCTCGTGCAGAGGCTCATCGGTGCCGGGCACTGTCAGCGCAAACGTCATCGGTGTTTCCGCAGCACGACGATGTGGTGATCACCGAAGCCAACAGCGGCGCCGACCCGGGAAACGCGACGGTCGGCCCATGCGAGTGTCGAATGCAGACGGGGCCGCTGCTCGATCCAACCACGCTGCTCAAACGGAGGCAGCACGAGCCCGAGCGCTTCGGCGTGTTGGACTTCGAACCGGGGGCCCAGCTCGGCCGCCAACCGGCGGGCCGACACATAGCGCAGCGAAAGGTTGCCGTAGGCAGCGCCGCGCGCTCGGCGCATGACGAGGCCGCGGTTCAGCGTTGTGAGCCCGATGGCGAGTTCGATCGGGCACCAGCGTGCCATCGTCACGATCACCGCATGGCCTCCGGGTGTCAGCATTGCGGCAAGCCGCTCGCCAAACCGTCGGAGATCACCAACACAGTTGACGACGCCGAAGTTGGCGAGCACGAACTCGACAGGTTCATCGAGTTGCAAGCCTGCGATGTCGGCAGCAACGACGGTGACGTTCGGCAGCGAAGAACATCGCTGTTTTGTTTGTTCGACCATTACCGTCGAGGCGTCAACTGCCCGCACCGAGCGCACCCGTTCGCCGAGCCATGCTGCATCGATCCCTGATCCGCACCCCAGGTCGGCAGCCGTTGTTGTGCAGTTGACAAGAGGACCGGCGACGTGGCGCACGCGGTTTCGCAGTTCGGTTCCGAGCACCGACTCGGCCACCTGGTCATAGGTCGTGGCGTGACGGTCGAAAACACTCATGGACAGCATCAACCGCGGTTCAGCCGTTGCTTCCAGGCAATGTCGATGCCGGCGGCGTTGCCCACCATGTGACCCTTGCATACCTCGGCTGAAAAGGCGGACTCATCGGGCGCCCCGACTTCTGGCCGCCGCGACCTGACCCGGGTCAACTTAGCGATCTTGCGTTTGCGTTCCCAGGTTTCGACCAAGCGGAACGGCGGCAGCAGCAGGAACCACTCGGCCCACTTCTGTCCGCTCGATGGCTGGATCTGGCTGAGATGGGTTTCGTCGCCTTCGATGGTTGCGTTGGGGAGGACGTCGAACATCCATGCATTGCTGCGCCGCACGTTGCGGCACAAATCCTTGCCGACAATCACGACCATCTGCGCCAGCTCGCGTGCGACATAGATCGACCGGTCACTCATTTCGAGCGCCCGGGTACTGACGATGAAGTTTGGGCACAACTCGATGTCTTGGCGCGCTGCGATTCGGCCCAGGACGATGATCATCAGTCGTGTCAGCCACAGCCTGCGAGGACGCACGATGATGAAGAAGTCGATGTCGTCGTGGTCGGCCACGCTGTCTACGGCAAGCCCACCGGTTACGGCGACCATACGCACGAACGGAATGCGTCCGATTCGTTGACCCCACTCTTCGGCTGCTTCCCACATGGTGGCTGCCCTGGCGGTGCGTTCGTCATAGACATCGAGCACTTCTTCTCGCCCGACCAGATACACGATGTCGCCGCGACGGCCGAGCAGCTTTTTGCTGACGAGGCTATCGACCGTCGTCGATGTCTCGAGCAGGGTGAGGGCGCTTCCGACCAGATACCGGTGCAAGTGCTCGAGTTCGATCGGCATGTCGAACACGTCGGCGTAACTGACGGTCGCGTAGACAGCTTCGTCGGTTGTGCTCGCTGCAGGCGCTGTCATGCCTCGGCCACATCGCTCATGATGGCCTCTAGACTCGCGGCCGTTTTGTCCCACCGCAAGTCGCACAGCAGTTCCCGGGCTTGGGCGGTCATTTCTGCCCGCCGACCGGGATCATCGAGCAGTGCCAGCACCGCTGCATGTGCTTGGTGGGCCGACTCGATGATGACTGCTGCGGTCGCGCAGTGTTCGATCATCGACGGCACGGGAGTCGACACCACTGCGGCGCCACAGCTCGCCGCCTCGACGGCCGGCAAGCCGAACCCTTCGGCATTGGTGACTGACAAGAAGACATCGGCGGCCTGGTACATCGCTGCGAGATCGGCGTCGGAGGCCGTGCCGAGATCGATGAATCCGGTCCGCGACGCTTGCAGGCGCTGACGACCGACTCGGGAGAACCCGGGAGGTCGGTCGCGACCGGCAACGACTATCTGCACGTCGGGTCGTTCGTGCTGCATACTTCGTAGCACCTCGACGAGCGCAACGCTGTTCTTGCGCGGTGTTGGGTCGAGCAATGCGGCAACGACGGGCCTGCCGAGGTCGATGCCGAGTTGGTCACGGGCCATCGATGCATCGATCGGAACGAACATGTCGGAGATTCCGGGTGGCACGACCGCTATCGATGCTCGGTCGATCGCTAACTCGGCCGAGATCTCGTCGGCCATATGGGCGGACACAGTGACCAATCGTCGGGCGTTGGCGACCAGCCGCGGGATCTGCAGCCGCATGAGAGCGGCGTAGGCGGGGTGGACGGTTGTGGGGTCTTTCAATGCGAACAGATCGTGGATCACATTGACCTGACGCGGATGGCGGGCCGGACCGCTGTGCGCCATGTTCAACAGCACGCCATCGGCGGTTTGATTCAGCAATGTCGTTTGTTCCCAGACGCGTCCCGACCAGCGCCGTCTAGCCGTCCGAGGTCGGATGACCCGAGCGCTCGCCACGCGGTCAGCGACCTCGCCGGCATAGCGCCGAACTCCGCCGTGTTCACGCAGCAGGATCCGGCCGTTGATGTACAGCGCCGTCATGCGTAGTGGCCGACCACTGCCTGGATCTGTTCGGTGAATCGTGTGACGCCGAGCCGGGTCGGATCCCTCTCACCGGTCGGCGCCGGCGCTGCTGCGATCACATCTGCCAATGCCGACGAATCGCCGAATGGGTACAACGTGAGCATGGTTTGATCATGGGTGAGTAGGCCTCGCGCATCGGGAGCAGCCGTATGCACACCGTGTGCTGCGGCTTCGAGCGGCACCAGCCCGAAGTCTTCTGCGCAAGTCAAAGCCACAACACTTGCATGTTGGTAGGCCCACCGAAGTTGGGCGTCGGTCACGGAACCGAATGACATGACGTTCGCCGGCGCTGCGGCCATCAGGTCGCGGCGATGAGGCCCGTCGCCAACGTGCACGAACATCTGGTGAGGTAGGTCCCGTGCCGCACCGAGCAGCACATCGAGTCGTTTGTACCCCAGGGCTCGCACGTGGCTGAGAACAAAGCCTGGCTCGACGGATGGCAGCGAC
>JBDNHG010000178.1:0-2356 GCA_041688925.1 Acidimicrobiales bacterium
AAGTGCTCGCAGACCTTGGACGTGCCGTAGTAGACCGGGATGGTGCCGGTCAAGAAACAGTCGAGGAGTTTCTCGGTGAAATAGGTGTCGACGCAGCTGTTCTCGACTGCGATGTGAAACCGGTACGGCTTGAGGCAGTCGAGTTTGTCGACTATCGGATTTGCAGCGAGTGCCCCGTACAGGTCGATCGATAGATCGCCGAGTTCGCGTCGAGCCCAGTTCGATTCGGTGTCGGTGATCAATTGATGGAAGACATGGCGCAGCATGTGACCCGTGGTTCCGTACCGCTTCGTCGACGAGATGAACGACACCAACTTGGTCTTGTCGTAGACGGCGAAGTCTGAGCGCGGCACCAGGCAATTTCCGTGGGGGAGGAACACGCACCGGTCTGGGTATCGCTCGAGGAGCCGATCGACGTAAGTGAGGACGATGTCGAACTTGTCGATGATCGACTCTAGATAGTCGTAGTAGTGCGGTGTGATCTCGGGAGACTCGAGCATCCACGCAATCTTGCGTACGCCAGAATGGGCCAGCGCATGGCTCAACTCAGAGTCGGTGTACACGACCGTGCTTCCGACAGGTGGTGGGGGATGCGGGTCGCCATGGTCGCATCGTCGGACGTCCCATGACATGTGCAATGACGGGTTGATCGATTCCCATGCATACTCGTTCCACCATTTATGGGTGTACAGCAGCGGCGCGCTCTGGGGCGTCGCGTCTTGCACCGCTGTCACTCGCCACCTGCCACACGGCGAGCGTAGACCCGTGGCACGAGTGCCACTAGGATCTCGCCGTGATTGAGGTGCAGAACGAGCTCATCTTTGTGGCCATCGCTGCGTATCGCGAACCCGAGCTGCGGCGCACGATCGAGAACTGCATCGAGACTGCGTCCGAGCCCGATCGGCTGCGATTCGGCGTGTGCCTCCAGTTCGATCTCGACGGTCCTGCCGAAACGCAGCCCGACGGCCTCGACGGCCTCGACGCCCACGTCAGCATGCGGTCATACGACTGGACCGAGAGCAAGGGCGGCTGTTGGGCCCGCCACATAACACAAGGTCTGTACAACGGCGAGGGTTACACGCTCCAAATCGATTCGCATATGCGCATGGCGCAGAACTGGGACACCGACCTGGTTGCCATGATGCACGAGTTTCCGGCAGACAAGCCGCTGATCACCGGGCAATGCCCGCTCTACGAATTGATCGACGACATCGATGTCATCCCCGAAGACTCGCTGGTGCCCGTCACCGTGGCGACCGAGTATGTAAGCACTGGTTGGGTCAGACATCCGGCCATCGACATCGCTGACGAGACGACGGTCCCACGACCTACTCGAGTGTTGTCGGGCATGTTTGCTTTCACCATCGGTCAATGGAACATCGAGGTCCGCCAAGACCCAGAACACCTCTACACCGGCGAAGAACTCGCACTGACAATTCGGTCCTTCACCTGGGGTTATGACCTGTACAACCCGTCGACGGTCGTGGCTTGGCATCGCATGCATCCCCAAGGCAATCTCAAGTTCATCTATGACGGCGAAGCCCAAGAAGTGCAGCGACGCGATCATCGGGCGTATCAACGGTTGCGCACCCTGAACCGTGGCGATCCCGATCGAGTGCTCGTGCCATATTCGACGGGCCCGCTGCGCAGCGTTGCCGAGTTCTGCGAATGGTCGGGGCTCGACTATGGCTCGCTGTCGGTCAGCGACGATGCGGTCGCTGGCGTCGCCCCCGCCGGCTATGCGCCCTCGTGGTGAGCGCCGTGGCTAGAGCGCTTCGCTCGCGCGTCGCAAGCCAGCGTAGCGGTCGAACATCTTGAGTAGATCGCGGCAATAGTGCAATGCGGCATCGTCGGGGTCGATGTCGAGCGCCGTCCACGGCACGTAGTCCTGCTTGTACCAGAGCGTGTCGCCGCTTTCGTCGAGAACTGGTTGGCAGTAGTGCACGATGGGAGCATCGCCGACCACATCGTCGGGCCACAGCATCCACGCCGCCATCATGTCGACCTCGCACGTCAGTTCGTATTCCGCGAGCACGATGGTCAGCGCCACCATGTCGCTCTCCCACGCACCTGTCGACTTGCGCAGCCGAGCCGCGACATCGACCCAACGACCGATGATGCGCCGCAGATCCGACGTGTGTATGAGCAACGGCCAGGTAACCGCTTGAATCTGTTCGCTGACGCCGGGCGTAATGTCGTTCGCTGCATCGGCCCAATCGCCGACCATTGCAAAGTCGCGCCAGTCCTGCGCAATCGGACGCCCCGGCTCGGCATGGCGAACGAGCGGGGCCCGAAAGACGAAATCGCAATCGAGGATCAGCACGGTGCCGACCGGGCGTTCCTGGTCGAGCCATTC
>JBDNHG010000179.1:0-4627 GCA_041688925.1 Acidimicrobiales bacterium
AATGCCGAAGATCGCAGAGCCGATCAGATCCGCAGTGGTGAGCCCGCCGGAGCGCACGAGGACAACGATGGCGGCGATGAGAGATGCTGCGAATCCGAGCTGGCTCAGCACGGCAACCACGACATAGGCGGCCACGGTGCGGGCACGAGACTGACCGCGGCGGGCAGCAGCCGCAGTGAACGCGGTCACGCCGGCAAGACCGCCGGACTTCGCGATTGTGTTGATGAAGAATGCGGCGTTGGTAGTGCGCCAGAGTTCGTGATTGGGGAGATGGACACCAAGCGCTCGTTGACTCGCGCCGTAGAACATGGCCTGGTTGACCATGAGAGCGGCGGTCAGGGCAAGGGCGACCCCCAGCCAGATCGGCGAGGCAGCTCTCAACGCCTGCCATGCCAGCGGTACATCACCGCGTTTTGCCCACACGAACCACGCGGCGCCAGCGGCGAGCGCCAGTGCGACGATCCTTCGCAGTCGACGGGAGGTAGGCGACGTGCTGGTGCTTCATGCACGTCGAGGGCGGCTCGATCCGTCATACGGTCCCCCCATGCATTTCTGAGACCTTAAGGAAACGCACCTGAAGGGAAGCTGAAGCACGGTGATCCATGTCTTAGTGAATCCATCAGCGACCTTTCGGGGGGCGGCGCATCAAACCCGAAGCGGAACCGGATCGAACTATCTCGCGTTGATCCACGGCACGTCATGACACGATCACGCAACTTGGCGGCGGCGCCGCAAACAACGTAAGGCACGCCGTTGATGGTGTTGAGTCGCTGATAGTCGTGATCATGTCCAGCGAAGACCGTCTGGCACGACCAATGTCCCGTGGATCTCGATCCTCGATGTCATCGCAGCACCACGGCAAAGAAGTCACGCTGGTCGGCATCGAGGTAACGGTCGGCGTCTCGTTGCATGTCGGGCAATAGCTTGGTGCCGACGACACCGGCCGACGTGCCGGGTGCAGGGTCGAAGAAGTTGAACGTGGGTTGTTTGTTGTGGATGTCGAGCTCCATGGCTCGGACCGATCCAGCTTGTGCGAGCGCCTGACCGAGGGATTCGGTCGTCATTCGTGCGCCGGCGACATACACGAGTGCGCCCTCGGTGGTGATGCCGATCCCTGACCGTCTCGTGTACTGCAGCTGCCAGCGACGTTTGCCCCATTCCCCAAGAATGCTCGACGAAAGTCCATCCACAGGCGATCCGTTATCGACAACCAGTCGCAGGTTTTGGCGAACGGTCATGACCTGGTCAGTCATGGTGACGTCGGTGCCCCACGCACCAATGTCTGCCGAGCCGTCGTCATAGATCACGAGCGAAGCGTCACCACCGACCAGCGGGAAAGGCGTCCTGCCTTCGGTGAAGAGCCCACTGTCGATGTCTTTGAATTTGAAGCCTGCATTGAACGCCGCGACCAGACCGTCACGCTCTGAGGTCGGGATACCCGAGGCCCAGTTCCATCCGGATCCACCCGGCTCCTTGGTACCGGACCCGTAGACGAGACTCGTGGCGCGGGGGTTCAGCCATACGGCCGCAGCGACAACATTCTGATGAGCAGCGTCGGGACGGAAGAACGTTGTGTAGGTGACTGCTGCCCCATCGACAGCGCGAGCGTTTGGTGTCCACAGCCCTTCACCGTCGAGTTGATCGTCGACCAGATTTGCGATCGGTTCCGGGCCGCCGATGCTCCGCGTTGCGGTCGCTGCGGTCGTGATCACCTCGGGCAGGCGGTCGAGGGTGACTGGGTCGTTGTTTGGCTCGCTATTGCCATACAGATGGGTCTCCAACTGATCAACCACTGGGCTGAGCCCGTGGTCGCGCATCCAGTCAGCGGTCCGCACTGTCAGCGGTGCGGATCCGTCAGCGGTCATATAGCCGGTAAACGACCATGAGAATGCTGCAACAAGGCCGATGCACCCGATTGCGATTGCGGCCGCCAGCCGGCGTGCACGGCCGCCATTGCGGAGGGCGCCTCGACGGGACGCACCGATACCAAGAACGACGACCAGCGGCACCGCCGCCAGAATCTGCATTCAAGCGATCTGAGTGATGGCTGCGGCGACCAGACCGACGAGGCAGAGTGCACCCCATCTGGGCGCAGCGATTACGCAAGGAAAGAGCCGCCTGATGGGCTGAGAACGAAACGCGATGCGACGACGAAACCGCCGCTGAACACGCCCCGCAGACGCAATCTCGTGAGTTGAAACTATCGACATGCCCAGAGCATGAAGCGGTGTCGCTGAACGCAACCTGAGAGCCGCTGAATCTCAGCTGAACGCGGCGGAGCCCAGCGTCAACGCGCCAGCCGTTCACGATGGCGATTGAGTTGGTCGAGCGTCGCCGTGGTGCGCTCCTTGGACGCTGCAGCCAAACCAAGGGTGATGGCCTCGATCGTGGCGATGGTTGCCACGTGGGTTGCCGCGCCGGCGGGGTCGCCGCGGCCGGAGCGAACGACGATCGAGCCAGGATCGGGTGCGGGCTGGTTGTCGGTCACCAACACGACCTGGGCTGCGGTCGCGACGCAGTGTTCATACAAGGCGTTGTGCCAGCGTTGGGACAGTCCGGAGTTGATCACCAGGACGACGTCACGCGGGGCGATGGCCACCATGTCGTCTGCGGTGATTCCGGCAGGCCCACCAAGAGCGCGAGCATCGACGCCAATGCGAGCGAGTTGCGCAGCGGCATAGGCCGCGAGACCAGTGGAGACGCCGTGGGCGTTGACGTGCACGCGATCGCATGCGGCTATGGCGACTACCGCCTCGTTGATCGCGTTGCGTCGATCTGGCTGGTTCAACCGGCTCAGCGCCCGGAACTGGGTGTCATACAAGTCGACCATCAGGTCGTGATTCGGACCGGCGCCAGAAGTGATCGACGCGTCGACACGCTGCGCTGGGTTCAGCGGCCTGAGTCGCCGCGCGATGTCGGCCTTGAGCTCGATGATTCCGCTGTAGCCCAGCCGTTGCACGGTACGGATGACGGTTGCGTCGGTGGTTCCGGCCATGTGAGCAAGATCGGTTGCCGAATGGAAGCCCAGGCGATCGTGCTCGTCGAGCAGCAGCAGAGCGACCCGTCGACCGGTGGGGGACAGGTCGCTGAGGCTGGCGTCGACCCGGGTGCGCAGATCGCCTGTTGATGTAGACATTCCTACATCTTGCTACATGCTGCCGGTAATCCTACAGTCGAGCTCAAGCCCGACCACAGCAGGAAGTCGATGACAACAGGACCCGCTTTTGGTTGGCAACTTGCTCTTGCGCTTGCCCTTCTCATCCTCCTCGCCAACGTCGTTTCACGGGCGGGTCGTCTGCCGGTCAGGCGGGAACTTCTTACCGCAGCGCTCAGGGCAGTCGCTCAACTCGCAGCAATATCCTTTGTCATAGCGACCGTGATGGCGCAGGCATGGAGTTCGGTGCTGTTCGCCGCCGGAATGTTTGGGGTCGCGGTGATCACCGCAGCCGGACGAGTCGAGGCGCGCCGGGATTGGCCGTGGGTCGCGGCGGCGATGGCATCCGGAGCGATTCCTGTACTCGTCGTTGCGTTCAGCCTCTCGGCTGCACCCTTCACCGGGCCGACCATAATTTCCATCGCGGGGATCATCATCGGCGGGTCGATGACTGCCCACACGCTGACGGCGAGGCGAGCATTCGCGGCGATGAGAGCGAACGGCGGCCAGATCGAAGCGGGCCTGGCTCTGGGTCTGATGCGGCACCAGGCGATCGGTCTCGTGATCGAGCGCCATACACCCGAAGCTCTGACGCCGATTCTCGATCAGACGCGCACGGTAGGTCTCGTTACTCTTCCCGGAGCGTTCGTCGGAGTACTCCTCGGAGGTGGATCAGCCGCCGAGGCTGCGGCCTCGCAACTGCTGGTGCTCGCGGCAGAAGCATCGGTCGCCGTTGCGTCGCAGCGTCTGATCGCCGGCGGCTACATCATGCCGGCCGACCTTCGCACTCATCTTCCTCCCGCCTAGCAGGGGTGGGGGACAACGGGACGAGACACTAGTAGTTGGGCGCGCTGCGGGCATCTGGGAGCGTCACTTCGAAGCGGGCACCGCCAAGTACCGGACTCTGCATCACCGCGAGGCTGCCGGCGTAACTCAGAATGATCTCGTTGACGATGGCCAACCCGAGACCAAAACCACCCGAGGCACGCGCTCGCGACTCATCGGTGCGAGTAAACCTTTCGAGTATCGCTTTGCGTGACTCCTCGGGAACTCCGGGTCCGTCATCGTCGACCCACAAAACCACACCGCGCTCGTCGGTCGAGACAGCAACTGCGATCTTGGACGTTGCGTGGGTGTACGCATTGTCGATCAGGTTGCGCACGACCCGCGACAATTCATCGCTGTTACCGCGGACCTGGCCGGCGCTGATGCCAGCAGTGCTCAACGCGATACCGGTGCCAGGACGGTTGCGACGTGCTTCGCCGAAGACCACTTCGTCAAGGTAGACGAGCACATGTGGTTCCCTCGGTGCGTCTCCGTCGTGGTCGCGGCGGGCCAGCCACAGCAGGTCCTCGACAATCCGTTGCATGCGGATGTCTTCTTCGAGGACATCGGTGGCGACTTCATGCCAGTCAGGGGAACCCGAGAGCAGCGCGACTTCGAGTTCATGGCGGATGGTGGCGATAGGTGTTC
>JBDNHG010000180.1:0-4979 GCA_041688925.1 Acidimicrobiales bacterium
CGATGTCGCCGACGAGGGTCATCGACCCACCAAGTGAGCGTCTGGCAACCATGTGTAGCTGCATGGGCGACAGATCTTGGGCTTCGTCGATCACGATATGTCCGTAGGTGCGCAGGCCGTGATCTCGGACAAGGCCCGACGTGGGTCCTACGAGCCGTGACATTTCGTCGAGCAGCGGCACGTCGTGGGAAGTCCACAAAACGTCGTCGGCGCGGGTGCGCGGCCGGTAGAGATTCTCGATTGCGCCACCGAAGTACTTGTCGCCCGCGCCCCGAAGCAACGACCGGAATCCATAAAAATCGTGGAGCAGCTCTTCGGCCGAAATGACCGGCCACATCCATTCGAGGGCCTCGCGAATCTCGATGGAGCCGTGCAGATTGTCTTTGAGTTCTTGGGGGTCGACGTCGTAGCGACCGCTGGCAGCCAGCATCTCATAGATGTCTTCGACGACGAACTTGCGTCCATGGTTGTGGAAACGGGCTCGACGGCGAGTCTTGGCGAGCAGGGCTTCGCTGTCGGCGACAGTGAACTTGAGCCGTTGCACGCCATAGGTGACGACGAGATCGCTGCGTAGTGGCCGCTGTCGCTGGCGCACCGCACGGCGGATCACGTCGATCATGCGGAGGTCACCCTTGATGCGGGCGATGTGTGCGGGATCATTGCCGCGCACGCGGGCGTGCGGCACGAAGTCGCCAAGCACCGTCAGCTCGACGCCAGATTCGCCGAGCGATGGCAGCACCTGTTCGATATAGGTCAGGAACAACCGGTTCGGCCCGATGACCATCACGCCTTGACCCGCTAAGGGGAAACGGTGGGTGTACAGCAGATAGGCAGCGCGATGCAGCGCCACGACGGTCTTGCCGGTGCCTGGTCCGCCTTGCACGATGATGGCGCCCGGCAGGGGGGCACGAATGATTTCGTCTTGTTCGCCTTGGATGGTGCCGACGATGTCGCCGAGGCGTCCGGTGCGGCCGGCTTCGAGTGCGGCAACAAGTGTGCGTTCACCCTTGAGTCCGGTTTGTTCGCCTTGACCGTCGAAATCTTCGTCCTCGATGCCGAGCAGCTCGCGAAACCGGGTGATGTAGTGCCGGCGTCGGCTGAGCCCCATGGTTTGGCGCCCGGTCGCTCGGTAGAAAGATTCGGCGATCGGCGCACGCCAGTCGACGACCAAAGGGTCGCGGGCCTCGTCGAACACGGCAACTCGGCCGATATGGAAGTTCTCGTCGGTCGTCAGATCGATACGGCCGAAGATGAGCGATTGATCGCCGATATCGAGGTCGTCGAGGCGGGTGCGCACCTTCTCGGCGAGCACATCGCGTTCGAAGCGAGCCTGGTGCGTGCCTCCTTGTCGTGATTCGACATTGTCGGTCACGGTCTTGGCAGATTCGCGCGCCTTATCGAGACACGCGTAGGCGTGAGCGATGTAGGCCGATTCCTCGGCAAAATCAGGATGTTCCGTATCACTCACAGCATGCACCTACCCGAAAAGGGGTGGTTAAGCGTAGAGCAGTTTGGCCAAAACCACTGTGCGTCAGGGTGCAGAGGCTCCTACTAGTACTGTCGCTGCGTGCTTCCCCTGATTTGCATTGATGTCGACGGCACGCTGATTGGTTCATCGCACATGCCGACGGCGGCCGTCTGGCAGGCCGCAGCAGAAGCAACAGCGCGTGGTCAGCACCTCGCGTTGTCGACAGCTCGGGGGGCATTTGGTCCCACGGTCGACTATGCACGTCGCCTCGACGCCGACGGCTGGCACATCTTCCACAACGGCGGAGCGCTCATTCACACCGGAACTGGTGAGATCCGTGGCACCGCGTTGTCCGACGAGGTCATCGCAGCGGCCGACGCGATAGCGCAGCGCAACGGCTGGGTAATCGAGTTCTATTCTGCCGACGACTACACGGTCGACTCGGCCACCGAACTGGCGATTGATCACGCCGCGCTGGTGGGTGTGCCTCATCAGGTTCGCACCCGCGACACCCTCGAGTCAGAGATCGTGCGGGTGCAGTTTGTGGTTCCGCTCGACGCGGTGGCACAGGTGCACAGCGAGATGAACGGCCACGATGCAACGGTCGTGGCCGCACCGTCGCCGGTCATGCCTGGCGTCGCGTTCGTCTCGTGCACGAAACCTGGCGTCACCAAAGGCGCGGCGATCGCCCGCATCGCCAGAGACATGCAGATCAACATCGCTGACGTGATGATGGTTGGTGACGGCGACAACGATGTCGAAGCGCTTGCCACGGTCGGACACGGCGTCGCCATGGCAAATGCGGTTCCGGCAGCAAAGACCGCTGCCTCGCATGAGGTTGGAGATGTCGATGACGACGGCCTCGTCGAGGCGCTACAGCTCTCCGTTTCGTTGTAGGGCGATAGCGTTTGGCGGGTGCCCAAGGATCTGTCAGCGTCGCCATTCCTCGCCGCGTGTCGAGGCGAGAAACCAAGCCGGGTGCCGGTCTGGTTCATGCGCCAGGCCGGACGGTCGCTGCCCGAGTACAAAGCCGTGCGGGGTGAGGGGTCGATCAACGAAGCGATCGCCGACCCCGACCGGGCAACCGAGATCACGCTGCAACCCGTGCGGCGCTATGGCGTCGACGCTGCGATTCTGTTCAGCGACATCGTCACACCAGTCCATGCGATCGGCTTCGGCATCGACATCAAGCCTGGCGTGGGGCCGGTTGCCGAGAAGCCGATCACGAGCAGCGACGATCTGCCCCGGCTGCGTCCGCTCGACCCCGAGGCCGATGTTCCCTATGTGCTCGAAACTATTCGGAATCTTGTCGCTGAACTCGACGTGCCACTCATCGGGTTCGCCGGTGCTCCGTTCACGGTCGCCAGCTATCTGATCGAAGGCGGGCCCTCAAAGAACAAGGGCAAGACCAAGTCGATGATGCTCGACAATCCGCATCTCTTCGATCAGATCATGGACCGCCTGGCCGATCAGGCCATTGCCTCGTTGTCGGCCCAGGTCGATGCCGGTGCGTCGGCGATCCAGTTGTTCGACAGCTGGGCCGGTTGCCTTTCGCCGGCGATGTACGAGCGTCATGTCATGCCTGCAAGCCAGAAGATCTTCGAAGCCATCGGCCCCCTTGGCGTGCCTCGCATTCACTTCGGCGTCAACACTGGTGAACTACTGACACTGATGCGTGATGCGGGCGCCGATGTCATGGGTGTTGACTGGCTCGTGCCGCTCGACGTTGCTCGCGCGCGCCTGGGCGCCGACGCGATTTTGCAAGGCAACCTCGACCCCGTCGTTTGTCTCGCCAAGTGGCCGTCGGTTGCTGAGGCGGTCCGCGATGTGTTGGCGAGCAACGGTGGACATCATGGTCATATCTTCAATCTCGGTCACGGCGTCCTGCCCGATCTCGACCCTGAAATCCTGAAACAGGTCGTCGACCTGGTGCATGGTGAAGGAAGCGCCCATCTGGCGGCTAGCCAATGACCGCTGCGGTTGCAATTGTCCAGGCGCCAGGCGCCTGGACTTTTCGGTGGGACCGATGAGGGATCCTGTCGTTGTTGTTGGTGGCGGTATTGCAGGACTGAGCGCCGCATGGCAGCTCAAACGAGACGGCATGGCGGTGCATCTGTACGAGGCCGCCGACCGTGTTGGTGGCAAAGTGCGCACGTCTGAGTTCGCCGGTCGGCGGGTCGATGAGGCCGCCGATGCGTTTCTTGCACGCGTGCCGCACGGCATCGAACTCGCAGCCGAGCTCGGCTTGACCGATCAGTTGATCTCACCGAGTGCCCGCAAGGCGCAAGTGTGGACCGATCATGGGATGGCTGCGTTGCCTGAGCCGAATGTGCTCGGCATCCCGCTCGAACGCGCTTCCGCGGAAGCGCTGCTGGGCAGCGAAGCCGCCGACGCGCTCGATGCTGACCTCGCACGCACCGACCCCGATCCAGTGCGCGATGACGACACGATCGGATCGCTCGTGCGGCGCAGACTCGGCGACATCATCCACGAGTCGCTCGTCGATCCCTTGATCGGCGCGATCAATGCCGGAGACACCGACCACCTGGCGCTCTCGGCTTCGTCACCTCAGATTCTGGCGGCAGCCAATGCGGGGCCAAGCCTCATCAAATCACTGGGCGCCATGAAGGCTGGTTCCGATCCCGACGCGCCCGTCTTCCATTCGTTCGCGGGCGGCATGAGTGTGCTGGTCGATGCGCTTGCGGTGTCCCTCGAGGGACACATCACGACGGGCGTCAGTGTCGACTCGCTCGATCGCCTTCCTGACGGAGCACTGCGGGTCACGCTGTCAAACGGCGACGTCATCGCTGCACCCGCGGTGGTCCTGGCATGTCCCGCACCAGCAGCGGCCGAGCTCACGGGCGAATGGCCCGACGCCAGCGCCGACCTCGCCGCCATTCCGCTGGTCTCGGTGACGCTCGTAGCGCTCGCGTTTCCGGCTGGCACCGTTGCCGTTCCCGAAACGCTTAGTGGCTTCGTCATTCCGCGCAACGCTGATCTGCGCATCACCGCCTGTTCCTATGCACATCAGAAATGGCCCCGCCTCGGTGGTGATATCGATCTGTTGCGAGTGTCGGTCGGTCACGGCCGAGATCAGGTGACTCCTGCGTTGCCCGACGACGAGCTGATCGAAATCGTGCGGCAAGATCTCGCCACTGCCATCGGCCTCGAAACTGCACCGAGCGATGTTCGTATCTCGCGCTGGCACCAGGCGTTTCCGCAATACGTGGTTGGCCACACCGAACGGCTCGGCCACATCGAGGGCCAACTCAATCCCGATGGCGTGTTCATCGCCGGCATGGGTTACCGCGGTATCGGCATCCCTGCTTGCATTGACCAGGGCCGCACCGCTGGCGTCGAAGCGATCCTCCACGTGCTCGAACACCGCGCCGACGGACAGTGCTGATTGGCGCCAGCGGCGCGGAGCGTCGGTGAGGAAGCGCCACTAGTGTGCGGTGCGAGAGAACACGAACGAGGAGTACCTCCCCTATGAGCACGCAACCACTTGAAC
>JBDNHG010000181.1:0-1817 GCA_041688925.1 Acidimicrobiales bacterium
ACAACAAGCTGCGGGCCCGCATGAAGTGGGTCGTCCAAGAACTTGGTTTCGAAGAAGTGCAACGCCGGGTGCTCGCCCAGCGTCACCTGCTTCCGGCATCGGCGACCTGGCCCGGCGGCATCCCCGACGAAGTGCAAAAATATGGCGATGCACCTGCTGGTCGCGACCAGACGGTGGCGGCCACCGCTGTCGGCCAAGGCGTTGCGGTTGCGCTCGGCGGCAGCACGCCCTATGGCCGGTGGGAATCTGCCAACGTCGTTCGTGGCGTTGCCAAGTCGACCGTGTCTGCCTATGCGTGGTGCCGTCTGGGCGACATCACGGCCACGCAGTTCCGTGGCATGGCGCAGATCATTCGCGACCTCAACGTCGACGTGCGGGTCTCGAACCGTCAGAACTTCGTTGTGCGTGACCTGACCGAAGGCCAGCTCGCAACGCTGTTCGACCGCCTCGTCGAACTCGACATGGCCGAGCCCGGCGCTGAACTCAGCCGTGACGTGGTTTCGTGCCCTGGCGCCGACACCTGCGGCCTCGCCGTCACCCAGTCACGCGGTTTGGCCGACACAATCGGTGAAGCCCTCGAGACCGAAGGTTTGGCCGAAGTCGGCGGCGTTCGTATCAACATCTCGGGTTGCACGAACTCCTGCGGCCAACACCACATCGCCGACATCGGCTTCTTCGGCACCGAACGCCGAGCCCACGGTCAGTCCGCGCCCGGCTATCAGATGCTGCTCGGTGGCTACGTCGGCCAAGAGACGATCCACTTCGGCGACAAAGCGCTTCGGTTGCCCGCAAAAACTGCGGCCCAAGCAGCGGTGCGCGTGCTGCGTCGATTCACCGACGAACGCCAGGCTGGCGAATCGTTCCGCGACTGGATGGATCGTGTTGGTGGCGCACGCGAGATCGCCAAGGGCCTCAAGGACCTCGATGTCTTTCCCGAGCCGACGGTCGACCCCAGCTTCTACATCGATTACGACGAGACCGGCCCCTACATTGCCGAAATCGGCGTAAGCGAATGCGCCACCTGACCGCAATCGAAGCCACGCTGGCCGCTATCGATGCAGCGAACGGCGACGACCCGAACCTGTTCGCCGGCCAACCGTTGGCGCTCGTCCAAGGGCGAGCCGCAACCGGCTGGCTCGACCGCCTCGACCCTAATGCCAGCGCCGAACTCCAACTCGCGGTGCGGGCCCATCATCTGCGCCGCTGGGAACTAAAACGCGCCGACTATCCCGAAGGCCGCCAGGGATACCTGCGGTGGCGGCGCGAGAACAAGGCCCACCAGGCCACGTCGCTCGCGACGCTGATGACGGCTGACGGTTGGCCCACCGAGTCGATCGAGCGGGCACAGGTTCTGCTGAGCCGAACCACACTGCGAACCGACCCCGAAACACAGGCGCTCGAAGATGCTGCATGCCTGGTGTTTCTCGAGACGCAATTCGGTGCCATGACCGAACGAACCCAGCACGACCATCTGGTCGTGATCGTGGCCAAAACTCTCAAGAAGATGAGCAACGAAGCCGTTACGCTTGCGAGTTCGATCGGCCTTTCCCCCACTTCGCAGGCCGTGTTGGCCGACGCAGTTGCACTGCTCGGCGCTGAGGACTCTTGATGACGACTGAACGCGAATTCCGCGAGGCGACCCTGCTGGTACGAGGCGGTCTCGAACGCACCGGCTTCGATGAAACATCCGAGGGACTGTTTCTCACCTCTGGCTACGTGTACAGCAGCGCCGCCGAAGCCGAGGCCGCATTCGCTGGTGAACATGACCGCTACATCTACTCGCGTTATGGAAACCCGACCGTCTCGATGTTCGAGGA
>JBDNHG010000182.1:0-1978 GCA_041688925.1 Acidimicrobiales bacterium
CAGCGCCTGCCAAATCTCGTGTTCGGTCGCTTCGGGCCGAGCAAAACTCACATTGTCTCTGACGGTGCCGGCGAACAGGAATGGCTCTTGGGGCACGACCCCGAGCTGGCGCCGCAGCGACTCGATGGTCACGTCTCGCAGGTCATGGCCGTCGATACGAACGGCGCCATGTTGGGGGTCGTAGAACCGCGTGATGAGTTTGGCGATGGTCGACTTTCCTGCACCGGTTGGCCCGACCACGGCAACCGATTCTCCGGCGGCAAGCGACAGGCTCACGTTGTGCAAGATCGGCACATTGGGGTCATAGCCGAACGTCACGGCATCGAGTTCGATCGCGCCCTCGATCGGCGGCAGATCGATGGCGGTGGCCGTCTCGGGAACCGATGGTTCGGTGGCGAGCAGCTCACGCAACTTCTTCACCGCTGATTGGCCCTGCTGGTAGCCGTTATAGAGCTGGGTGAGCGACTGAATCGGAGCGAAGAACGCCGCGAGATACAACAGAAACGCGGTGAGTTCGCCGATTTCGAGTTCTTTGTCGATCACCAGTCGGCCACCAATGAGCAACAACATCGCCTGGCCGAAGATGGCGATTCCTTCGGTGCCAGGCGTGTAGATCGATGCCGCACGAATGGCATTGAGATTGGCGTCCTTGTGGTCGCCGACAATATTGGTGTGGTTGATCACGTTGTGGCGACGTCGGTTGTGGGCAGTGATCACTCGAATGCCGGCGAGGCTCTCTTGCAGGTCGGACAACACACGTGCGATGTGATCGCGCACGAGCTCGTATGCCGAATCAGACCTGCGGCGGAACCAGTTGCTGAGCACAATGGTGATCGGCAACACGATGAGCAAGGTGATCGATGCCAGATAGGCGTCGAGGGTGAACAGCACCACAGTGATGACCACGAGCGTCAGCCCCTGCACCGCAAAGTTCACGAGCCCTTCCTGGAACAGCTGCGACAGCGCCTCGATGTCGCTGGTCATGCGTGTCATCAGCACGCCAGCCTTTTCGCTGGTGTAGAAGTCGAGCGATTGGCGTTGCAGGTGGCTGAACACTCGAATGCGCAACGATCGGGTCAGGCTCTCGCCCAGGCTGCCTGTGTAGCGAATGCGTATGCGGCTGTTGATGGCTCCGATGGCGATCGATGCGATATAGGCGCCTGCAACCCAGACGAGCACACTCTTGTTGCCCGGCGTAATGCCGTCGTCGATGCCGATCTGGGTCAGCAGGGGGCCGGCCTGTAACGCCAGGCTTTCGATGATGACGAGCACGAGGGCACCAGCGAGGCGCCACCGATGGGGCCACAGGAAGCTGCGCAACGTGAACGCCGGACCTTGGCGATGCCGATGCTCGAAGTCGATCTTGGGATCGCCGTGATCGGGTTCACGGTCGAGCACCGCGTCGACACGATCTTGGAGGTGACCGGGAACTCCGGCGTGGGGTAGTCCTGCGTCTCGGGATGCCGTCACCGAGTTTGCGCCACCAAAACCGACCGGAGAACCGAAACTCATGACGAAGCCTCGGTGTCGTTCTCGGTGTCGTTCTCGCCAACCGTGCTGTCGGCCTCGGCGAGAATCTGCACGTAGCGCGGTTCGGTTTCCAACAGTTCGGTGTGGGTGCCGCTGGCAACAACCTGCCCGCCATCGAGCAGCACGACACGGTCGGCGAGGGCGATGGTCGACAGTCTGTGTGCGATCAGGATCGTCGTGCGATCGGCCAGCAGCCCGTGCAGCGCACCGTGAATCGCTGCTTCTACGGTGACATCGATTGCACTGGTGGCATCGTCGAGCACGAGGATCGGCGGGTTCTCGAGCAGCGTTCGCGCAATGGCGATTCGCTGGCGCTGACCTCATGACAGTGTGTAGCCGTGTTCACCGACCACCGTGTCGTAACCATGCGACAACTGGCTGATGAACTCGTGTGCCTGCGCCGCAGTTGCTGCCTTGACGACATCTGCACGAGAGGCATTTGGCAGGC
>JBDNHG010000183.1:0-3506 GCA_041688925.1 Acidimicrobiales bacterium
CAAACGAGGAACTGGCGATCGGTGCTGCAACTTCACAGGCCGATGCGTACCTCATCGCGCTTGTTCGTTCTGCGGCGGCGATCCACCGGGGTGACGAACCCAGAGCGGCACAACTGTTGGCCGATGCCTATGACGCGCATGGACCTCCACGCGGCCCGGCAGTCGGTCAGCTTCTGCGCTTCGGCGCATATCCGGTGCTGCTGTGTCCTCAGATATTGGACGATGTTCCCGAACGAATGGGTCCCGAGCATGCGAACGGTCTTGCCGTCGCTAGGTGCCTCGAGGCGCTGCGAAACAATAGGCGGGTCGATTGGTCGCGACAGCCCGGGCCGGGCTGGTTCCTGACCAGCCTGCCGCTCGCGTGGAGTGTCGAAATAGCGGTGCGGGCTCAGGCCACCGACGGCGGACCGTTTGCGATTCGTCTCAGCGCGACGTTGAACGACTATGCAGCCGAGGCGACGGAGCGTCATCTCGCACGATTCGCAGTGGATCCAGCACTGGGTGCCGCGGCCAAGACACTTCTCGGCGGGTTGCCGGTCCGCCCCTCGGGCCCGGTGCAGGTTCGCGCGTTGGGAACCATGGCGGTGTGCCACCCAACGGCGGTATCTCAGAAGGTGCTGTTCCCGCGTACCAAGGTCATGCAGCTCTTGGTGCTGTTGGTCGCCCGGCCATCGATGGGGCGAGAAGAAATCGTCGAAGCGTTGTGGCCCGATCGCGGACCAGGGAAGGGCGCCAACAACCTTCGCACGACCCTGTCGTATCTTCGGTCGACATTGGAACCGGGTCGAGCACCCGGCCGGCCATCGGCGTTCATCCTGGACCGGGCAGGCCGCCTCGAGTTGCTCAATCAAGCCGATCTTTGGTTCGACCTGTCATTGGCGGTCAAAGCAGTCGACGAGCGACGCGGAACCCATGGAGCCCGCGACTCAGGCGACGGACTGCCGATGTGTGTCTCGCTCGTCGATATGTGGCAGGGCCCGATCGATCCAAAGTTGTGGGGTGTCGACAAGGTCGACAGCTACCTCAGCGAGGCGACAGATGCAGCAGCATGGGCACACACGGTGGTCGCCGAGGCTGCGCTGGCCCGAGATCAGCCTGAGCAAGCGGTGTCGTTGATCAGCAGCGCTCTCGAACTGCGACCGAACGATCGACGGGCACTGCGCCTAGCGGTGGTCGGGCACCGACGCATGGGCATGGCGGCCGATGCGGTCGCCTTCGCTCAACAACTTGTTGCGGCTGCTGGCGCACCGCTGGACGAAACGTCGGCGATGATCTGTCGCAGCGTCGGCGTTGAGCCACAGCCGTGATCGTTGGGTGCCGGGCCATCAACTTGGCCAACTTCGTCAACTTCACCATCGTCGTCATCGTTACGAGGACCGAGGGTTTTCAGCGAGATGTCCTGCTACTTCTCAGGTCAGAACCGCGTCGAGCGATCTACTCTTTCGGTCGTGCCCCGCAATGAATATGACCAGCCCGTAGGTGAACCCGCTTCAGATTGGACTCCGGCGCGTCGACCCGCCGGGCGAACACTCGTCGGGCGAACCGTTCGCCTCGAGGCGCTTTCGATGGCTCACGCCGATGCGCTCTATGCCGGGTTGCTGGCGGCTCCACCCGGACACTGGACGTATATGCCGTGGGGTCCGTTCGATACCAGTCAGTCATATAACGCGTGGGTCGAGCAATCGGTCGATGCCGACGACATCGAGTACCTCGCAATCTGCACGCCCGAAGGTCGACCGCTCGGAGTCGCGGTCTACATGAACATCGTCCCAGCGATGGGGTCGATCGAGGTTGGTGGGATCACGTACACGCCCGACCTTCAGGGCACGGTGCAGGCGACCGAAGCGATGTATCTGATGATGGCGCATGCGTTCGACGACCTGGGTTACCGCCGATACGAATGGAAGTGCGATTCCTTGAACGCTCCCAGCCGCGCTGCAGCCGAGCGACTCGGCTTCCTCTATGAGGGAACGTTCGCCCAGCACTTGGTGATCAAGGGACGCAACCGAGACACCTCGTGGTTTGGGCTCACCGACCAGCGATGGAGTAACTCGGTCGGCCCAGCGATGCGGTCATGGCTCGCGTCAGAAAACTTCACCGATAGCGGCGCGCAGCGACAACGGCTGCACGAGTTCCGCGGCTGACGGGCATGTCGGTGTAAGAGCGAACGTGGCTGCGTCTACGGTTGGCTCTTGCACGGGCGATAGAGCACACCGCAGAAAGTAGAGCCGCGATGGCAGGCGTCAACCAGATTGCCGACACACTCGAAAGCATGCCGAAGGTGTTGCAGACGCTGCTCGCTCCCTTCGACCATGAAACCCTGGCGACACGCCCGGCACCGGGCGAGTGGTGCCCACTCGAAGTGATCGGCCATCTCATCGCGTGTGACTCGGCCGCATTCCGCGACCGCATCGAGGCGATCCGCGGCGGTGAACCCGATATCGCCGGCTTCGATGCATGGGACGCGATCAACGCCCGCGACTTCGCCGTGCAACCACTCGACGTGTTGTTGCGCGAGTTGGCGGATGAGCGTGCGGTGTCGGCGACGCTGCTGCGTTCGTTGAGCCAGGCTGACCTGGTCACGTCGGCGGCATCTCAGGATGGCCGTCGGTTCGAGGCCAACGACTTCGTGCACGAGTGGCCGTTCCACGATCAAGACCATCTCCAGCAGATTCTCGACGCTCTGAAGCTGACCTACTTGCCACACATGACAACGGTCATGCGCGACGCTCTGACTTCCTGACTTTCTGACGCCGGCGCTAGAGCGCGAGGACACCGTCGGTCGTGATGACCAGTGTCATCCGAGCCGACGTCGCCGTTTTGCCTCAAGGAGCGGGGCTGCTCGGTAGGCCAGTTCGAGCACGAAACGTTCCTCCGGAATCCGCGGCGAGTAGCCGGTCAGCTCTGCAATCCGATCGAGTCGGTAGGCAACCGTTCGCGCGCCGATATTGAGCGCCCGCGCGACCTCTGCCATATTGCCCCCGTGCTCGATGAACGCTTCGAGGGTGGCAGCGAGGTCACCCGCCGGCTTCAGTCGCAGTGGTTCGAGCCCAGTCTGCACCAGTGCCTCGGCGACGGTCATGTCTGCTGCGAGGAGGCGCTGCGCAAGGATTCTTGCGAACTCGGTGGGTGATGGCAGAGCGAATGTCGTGCTGATTCGGTGGGCTTCGAGCGCTTCTGCGTACGACGTTGCGATTGCGTCGAGTGTGACGGCGCTGGTGCCGATGCCGAGGTGCCAGTGCAGGTCATTGGCCGGCGCGAATACTCGTCGAAGCAACGTGGTGAGGTCGCCGGTCTCGGTATCGAGGGCGATGATGACGAGCAAGCCGTTCTTGGCCGTTACCCGTAGATCGCGATGTGGCGCCCTCGACTCGAGTTCGGTTCTCATCCGGCGGTGTACGGGGCCCGAATCGGTGATGTAACGGTCCGTGTCGGCGACAACAACGATGGCCGTCTCAAAGGTGGGGAAGCCGATCTTATGGCCGGCCTCGGCGAGCACCGAATGA
>JBDNHG010000184.1:0-8114 GCA_041688925.1 Acidimicrobiales bacterium
GATGACGCCGATGATGCGGACGAGCACGACGGCGAGCAACACGGCTCCCCAACCAAGCACGGTCGACATCGACACGTCTTGGCCCTGGTCAAAGGCCGGCAGGATCACGTCGTCGACGACACGCCCGAGAATGACGGCTCCAGCCACTGCGCCCGCAGCGAATATGGCCCCGCCCAGTACGGCGATGGCGAACGGCACCCAATGCGGGCGCACGAGTCGACCAATGAATTTGATCGACTGTCCTACTCCCGAATTCGCCACCCGGCAACGCTAGCGGTCTGGGGCACACCAAGAGCGTGAATTCGAGCACACTCACGCTGAGCGGGCGGCCGGCCGGCGTCTAGCGGCGTCTAGTCATCCTTGAGAGCCACGGCGTTTGGTGTGACGTTCATCTTCGGCTCGTAGGCCGCTGCCGCCTCGCCGGACGCTTCCCTTTGCTGGCTGGCCTTGAGGTCGGAAACACAGTTCGCACACGGGCCGTACGACTCGGCCGACATGGTGGCTTCGCACCGAGGACACGCGAACGACGTCAGGTCGAATTGTGCAGGTTCTTCGAACACGGTCGGTGTCGGCTTGGCGGTCTCGGTCGTGCTCATGTCCTGCTCAGATCCTCGGTCAGGGCGGCGATGTGCAGCGGATTAAGCTGCACCTCGGACTCTAGACCGAGAAGGTCGGTACCCACCGCGACCGGCACCCGACCCTCGACCGAGAACTGCAGGTACTGCACCGCGCTGAGGCGATCGTCGCCGACCTGACCCGTGTCGAACCGGGCGTAGACCCGAGTGTCGTCGGCCAACCGCACATAGATGTGCTCGGGTAGATCACGCCACTGTGTGAGCAGCAGCGTACGTTCGCTCTCGGATTCGATCTCGATCATCAGCACGCAGCCGAGATCACCAGAATCGCCAAGCAGCGCGTTGTACGTGTTGATCTCGTCTTCGATGTCGGCTTCGCGCACCGTGCGCTCGACTCGCATGATCTCTTGAATCTGGTAACGCAGCGTTTCGCTGTTCTCGAACGCGAACGTCAGATAGTCACCAAGATGCACCCGGCGAGCCTTCTTTGCGGCGATCGCTGCAGGCCGACTCGAGGCGCGCGAGTCTTCGTAGGTCGCGTAGTCGACGATGTCGCGTCGTCGCACCAGCCGCTTCATTCCGGTGATCTCTGGAGCGCTAGAGGCTGTCGAGCATCAGCTCGAATCGGCCGGCATGAGACTTCTCGGCCTTGGCCAGGATCTCGAACCAGTCGGCGATGTCGTCAAATCCATCGCCTCTCGCCGTCTTGGCGAAGCCGGGATACATATCGGTGTACTCGTGTGTTTCGGCAGTAATCGAAGCCCGCAGGTTGTCTGCTGTGGTACCGATCGGCTGACCAGTTGCGGGGTCGCCTACCTCTTTGAGATAGTCGAGGTGGCCGTGGGCATGGCCGGTTTCGCCGTCGGCGGTCGCTCGGAAACCCTCGGCGATGTCGCCATGTCCTTCGGCGTCGGCAACCTTCGCAAAGTACAGGTAGCGCCGATTCGCCTGAGACTCACCAGAAAACGCTTCCTTGAGGTTCTCGTGGGTGTGTGATCCGGGCAATTCGGCCATGTCGTCAAGGTATCGCCCCAAACGCGCCGCAGCCCGCCAAGACCGCCCGCAACGACCGTGCACGAGGTACACCTTCGATGCGAGTGGCCCGACGGGCTATTCAGCTCGGACAGCCTCTTGGCGAGGCACGAGCCAAAAGGCGGGCTACCCCAAATCGTTGTTCATGACCTTGACCCAGGCGGCGATGAAGTCGGCGACGAACTTGTCACCAGCGTCGTCAGCGGCATAGACCTCGGCCACTGCACGCAGCTGCGAGTTCGAGCCAAACAGGAGGTCGACACGAGTGCCGGTCCATTTGACATCGCCGGTGTTGCGGTCGCGGCCTTCGAAGAGGTCGTCGCCCGCAGGCTGCCATTCGGTGCCCATGTCGAGCAGATTGACGAAGAAATCGTTGGTCAGCGAGCCTGGCGTTGCGGTCAGAGCACCTGCGGTGGAACTGCCAGCATTTGCACCAAGCACCCGCATGCCGCCGACCAGAGCGGTCATCTCGGGAGCGGTCAGATTGAGCATCTGTGCCTTGTCGACCAGCAGGGCTTCGGCGCTTCGGCTGTGACCCGGACGGAGGAAGTTGCGGAAGCCATCAGCACTTGGCTCGAGCACTGCATAGGACTCGACGTCGGTGTTTTCTTGGGAAGCGTCGCCGCGACCTGAGGTGAACGGAACCGTCACGTCATGGCCTGCTGCCTTCGCTGCCATCTCGATACCGACAGAACCACCAAGCACGATCAGGTCAGCCATCGACAATGACGTGTCGAGGCCTTCGAGCGCACTGAGTGCGGTCGCAAGCTGGGCTGGGTCGTTGGCGTCCCAGTCCTTTGCGGGCGACAGGCGCACGCGTGCACCGTTGGCACCACCGCGCCGGTCGGTTGAGCGGAACGTCGATGCCGAAGCCCATGCGGCCTTCACCAGCGCTGTGGCCGAAACGCCGGATGCGGCGATGGCTTCACGTGCGGCGGCGATGTCGACGTCACTGGCAGACTTGCCTGCGGGGATCGGGTCTTGCCACAGCTGAGGCGGCGCCACATCGGGGCCGAGCAGACCAGTGTGAGGGCCCATGTCGCGGTGCAGCAGCTTGTACCAAGCCCGACCGAACGCATCGGCCAATTCTTCGGGATTCTCGTGGAACCGTCGGGAAATCGGTTCGTAGATTGGGTCGAGACGCAGCGCCATGTCGGCGGTGGTCATCATCGGCGCATGTGTGATCGAGGGGTCGTGTGCATCGGGAACGGTGCCATCGGCGCCCACGGCCTTCCACTGCTTTGCGCCGGCAGGGCTCTCGGACAATTCCCATTCGTTGCCGAACAAGGTGTCGAAGAAGTTGTTGTCCCAAACGGTCGGTGTGCTGTTCCATGCACCTTCGACGCCGCTGGTGATGGCGTCGACGCCCTTGCCTGTGCCCATGCTGTTCTTCCAGCCCAGGCCCATCTGTTCCATTGGAGCACCTTCGGGCTCTGCGCCGACGAACTCGTCAGCGTCACCAGCACCATGTGCCTTGCCGAACGTGTGACCGCCGGCGCTGAGTGCAACGGTCTCTTCGTCGTCCATCGCCATGCGGGCGAAGGTCTCTCGAATGTCGATGCCCAATGCCACTGGATCGGGGTTGCCGTTGGGGCCTTCGGGGTTCACATAGATGAGACCCATCTGCACCGCGCCGAGCGGGTTCATGAGCTCACGGTCACCCGAGTAGCGCTCGTCGCCGAGCCATGTGTCTTCGGGGCCCCAGTAGATGTCTTCTTCGGGCTCCCAGACGTCTTGGCGTCCAAAGGCGAAGCCAAAGGTTTTGAAGCCCATGGTTTCGAGCGCACGGTTGCCGGCAAGAAGCAGCAGGTCGGCCCACGAGATCTTGCGGCCATACTTTTGTTTGATCGGCCAGAGCAGGGCGCGAGCCTTATCGAGGTTGCCGTTGTCGGGCCAGCTGTTGAGTGGAGCAAAGCGCTGGGTTCCGGTCAAGCCACCGCCACGGCCGTCGTAGATGCGGTAGGTGCCCGCTGCGTGCCATGACATGCGGATGAACAACGGTCCGTAGTGTCCGTAGTCAGCTGGCCACCAGTCTTGCGACTGGGTCATGATTGCATCGACGTCCTTGACAAGCGCGTCCAAGTCGAGCGATTCGAGTTCTTTGGCATAGTCAAAGCCCTGGCCCATTGGATCGATCTTGGGTGAGTTCTGGTTCAGCATGCGCAGGTTTAGGCTGTTCGGCCACCAATGCTGGTTGGCGGTCGAGCCAGTGGCGGAACTCATGGCGAAGTCGCCATTCATGACCGGACACTTCTGCTCGCCGTCGTTGATCTCGAAAACTTCGGAATTGTCGGACATGTAGTACTCCTTGGGTATTGCATTCTGTGGGGATGATTAGGTGACTTTGGATGGGTGCGATGCGCCGAATTCGGTCGGCCACCGTGTCAGATCTGATTGCTACCAGATTGTGTGGGTGGTGCAATGCCGAGATTCTCGGCCGGCGTTGACCTGCATGCTGGACAACGGCCCCAGTAGATGACTTCGGCCTCGTCGATCTCGAACCCGTGGTCGTCGTCGGCCACGAGACATGGCCGGGTTCCAACCGCGCAGTCGATATCGAACATGGTGCTGCAACCACGACAGATCAAATGATGATGATTGTCGCCGACACGATTTTCGTACCGCGCAGCCGAGCCTGCGGGCTGGATGCGGCGCAACAGATTCTTGTCGACCAGAACACCAAGCGTGTCGTAGACCGCTTGGCGCGAGACCGTACCGATGACCGTGCGGACTTCTTCGGCCAACTGGTCGGCGGTCGCATGTGGTTGTGACGAGACGGCTCGCATGATCGCCAGTCGCTGGGCGGTTGACCGCACGCCGTTGGCGCGCAACAAGCTCTCGACTCCGTCTGTCACAGTTGATACTTCATCACACAATCTGGACCGAGTCAAGTTTTGGACGTTGTCAAGATGTGGGGAATCTCAGGATTCATGTGTCGTGGCGCTATCTGCGGGCTCCTAGAGCCCTGCCCGGGCGTCGACTGCTGCATCAAGCACGTCCTGCTCATCGAGGATGTCGATGAGCTCGTTGTCTGCACCGGGGAGGATGAACCCTATGACATAACCAATCACTGCACCAATCGCCGTGAACAGCACCCACATCAGGGTGCTCAACGGCCAGATACGAAGTGTTGAGAAGGCCACCGCGAGTGTCAGCCCCGCGCCTGCACCGACCACCAGAAACCGCAGCGCCCGAACCATGCGGTTTGGCGGAAGTTTGCGTTGTGCGAGCCGCAAAAGGTTCCATCCGGCGCCGGTCACCGTTGCAAGCAAGAGCAACAGATTGAACAGAGACAAGGTCGAGAATCCGTCGCCGCTGGCATCGAGGAACATCGGCTGGGACCCAAGTTGTTGGCGATCGCCGTCGTAGAGCGAGACATTGCCTCGCAGGTACCCGCTCGCTTGCCCACCAAGATCATAGAAGTCGAGCAAGATCGGGCCGACCGACTCGGTTTCGCCAGGCGCAAGATCGATGCTCACGGCGGGGTCATAGGTGAGGAAGATCATGTCGAGGACTTGGCCCTCGAATCGCACATAGCGAACCGTTAGCGCGTCGTCGCTGACGTTTTGCATGGTCAGCTCGAGCTCGGCTGGCTCATCGCTGGTCAGCTCGATTGGATCGCCCGGCTTGCTGTCGGCAAGGCTGGAGCCGTCGAGCACCGCGTCGAACTCGACAACTTCGCCGCCAGCGCCCTGGGCACAACCAGTTGCGGCGAGCGCAAGTACGAGACACAGGGCCGCCAGCGCCTGTGTCGCAACACCTTTCCTCAACATGTCTCTACCGCCTAGTATGTCTTCGTGCGTTGTGGACCTTAGTACCACAGCACATTTTGGTAAAGGCGAGGGACCGGGAGAAGTGGATAATGGCGGTTGTTCCACGACACAAATGAGGCATAAACCAACGCTGGGCATGAGCCCTACACAGCTTTTGGTTGCCGTGATCGGCCTTCTACTCGCGGTCCTTTTCACGACCGGCGCGTTCGGTGGTCTGTCCATCAGTCCAGCCGATGCCCAAACGCCACTCGCCGTTCTGCCGTGCGACCTGCCGCCATTCAGTGACGGCGGCACCGACACCACACCCACGTGTAGCCCCACGCCGGCGCCAACCGAAACACCCGGTGCGTGTGCCGACGACGAACTCGCGTTCAACTCCGACTTCCCTTTTGGCCTGCTCGACGCTGCGGGAAGTCCTGGCTGCTACAACCTGGCACTGATCCAAACGTCGACATGCACCTCGACCACGCTCGAGATCGTCGGCGTGTTGCACGACGCACCCCCTACGGCCTTCGACGGATCCTTGACCCTCGACACCGCCGTTGCGCCGCTCGAATAAATCGGCGACACCGTTCCGGGGCCAACCGACGGCCGCTACCCGGTTGCGCTGTTCTACGGCATCATCGACGACATCGACAACGCCATGTTGCCGTCGATCCTGATCGTCGACATCGGCCAAAACTACGCCGCCGAATACAACATTGCGGCCCCGTCAGGCTGTGTCGACGTCGACATCGAAACAGACGTCGATTGCAGCGGCATCACTGTTGAAGTCACCGCTGACTTCAGCATTGCAAGCAACGACAGCGTCGAGATAACCACCACGGTCGTTCCGCTCGGCGGTGGCGACCCCCTCGTCATTGGCCCCGACGGCGCTGATGCATCATCGACCGGGTCTTGGTACTACTACGAAACAATCAGCGCTATTCCCGACGGCGACTACGACGTCACGGTGCGGGCAACCGGCGTAAACGCCGACACCGCAGAGTCCTTTGACCAATCACTGGGGCCCGTGCGATTGACACGGGTGAACTGTTTCGACGTGACCGTCGAATGCGCCGGCGCAAACCCCGGCATCACCGTCACGCCATTGGTCGAGTTCTTCGCCGTCGACAACGTCGAGGTCAGCGTCCACCACCGCCAGACCTTCTTCTACGAAACTGCCCAGCTGACCAACACCGACGTGTTCATTCCCTTTGCCGACACCCTTGCTGCCCCCGGCTCGTTCAGCTGGAGTGTTGGTCAGGTCGACGCCTCCTCCTTCGCGTCGGGCTCAGTCTTCTGTATCGAATTCAACCCCGGGCTCAGCTGCCGTTCGAAGCTCGTGCCATCGACGACAACTCTGCCGATGCACTCGAAGACCTGAAAGCAATCGCCGATGTCTCGGTTTCGGTCAACGGCCAACAAGCCCTCAGCGACGAGCCCGACTTCACCTTCCTGTTCACCGAACCAGCATCGATCAGCCCACCCGAGATCTCGGTTGTGCCTGGCGACGACGCGCCCGACAACCTGATCGTTCGGGCCTACTACACACCCGACTTCGAGCTGCCGATCTGTCGCACCGAGGCGACGCTCCTGTGTGCGCCGGGTTCGCCCCAGCTGCTATTCGAACCCGATGGGTGGCTCGGCGGTGGTGTCGAGATCTCGCCCGAGTTGGGCACGAGCGACCCTGGTGATTTGGTCACGATCACAATCGGTGTCGACACCGACGAGATCCAAGACAACGGTGTGATTCTGACCAATGAGGACGACTCACCGCTGAACGCCACCACCCTCGTCGTGCCCGACTGCGAGGTCGACTTCGCCGTGTACTGCGTGCGCGGTCAGGCCGTGGCCGAGATCTCACAGTTCGACAATGACGCCCACCCGACCGGGTTCACCGGATTCGAGCTCAATGGCGACCCCACGCTCGTCGAGCCAGGCGTCTATCCCATCAACAGCGCCCTGCCGAGTGCCACCGCTTCTGACCCCACCGGCGCCGTGATCGTCACCGCTACAGGCTCACTCGCATGACCCGATTGCGTCATCGACGTGTCGGTCGCGTGCCTCGCCGGCCAGGCCATCTTGTCTGCCGACGCCTAGTCAACCAGTGCCAGCAGCCTTTTCATCGGCGGCGAAGAGATCCCATTCCTCTCATCAGACGAAGGCCAGTTTCGCCTCAGCATCGCGCTTGCCCCGCCAACGACCGCAGATCCGACCGTCACCGTCATCCATGATGACAACGAGGTCACCGGCCTGAGTCTCAATGATCCTGACGGCCCTGAGTTGGGGTTCACCTGGTTCGTAGCCAGCAACGGCATCACCAGCTATGAGACCGCCGACTTTGCCGTCCCTATTTGCACCGTCGACGTGGCCGCGGCGTGCGCAACCGGCGAGGTTGGCCCAACCGGTATCGCAGAATTCCAGGTCAGACTTGCGGGAACACCGATGACGCCGATCTACGACTGGTGCGCGACGGCGTCGCTGATGACGGACGTATCCGCTTCGTCGCCGACGCGGCGACACTCGACGTCGGCACCTACCGCGAGACCATTTCATGCGCCGGCCAACAGATCGCGGTCGAACTCTTTGTCTACCGCCAAATTGGTGGTGCCCGCGGTGAAGCGAACTCGATCAGCCGACTCGCAGTGACCGCAGGAGTGTTGACCATCGTGTTGGTTGGGGTCCCCGGCATCATCGCCCGCAGAGACGAAGAGGAATAGCAGCCCCTGCTGCCCTACATCGAGGTGACTAC
>JBDNHG010000185.1:0-4203 GCA_041688925.1 Acidimicrobiales bacterium
CCTTAGCCAATACGGAGGCGTGTGCTGCGAGCTATTCAGCGAAGTGACACGCGACCCAATGGTCGTCGTCGAGCTCTCGCCATTCAGGAACCTCAGACGAGCATCGCTGCTCGGCGATTGGGCATCGGGTGCTGAACACACACCCGGGCGGAGGGTTCGATGGGCTCGGAAGGTCGCCCTTGAGGATCGTGCGTTCGCGAATGGCTTCGGCTCGGGGGTCTGGCACCGGCACGGCCGACAGCAGCGCTTTGGTATAGGGATGCTTGGGGTCGTCGTAGAGCCGCCCGACGTCGGTGAGCTCGACAATATGGCCGAGATACATCACTGCAACCCGGTCGGCAATATGACGGACCATCGAAAGATCGTGGGAGATGAACAAGTAGGTGAGCCCCAGCGACTCTTGCAGATCTTCGAGCAGATTGATGACCTGGGCCTGGATCGAGACATCGAGCGCAGCGATCGGCTCGTCACAGACGATGAAATCAGGGTTGAGGGCGATAGCGCGGGCGATACCGATGCGTTGGCGTTGACCGCCGGAGAACTCGTGGGGGTACCGGTTGGCGTGCGATGGATCGAGGCCCACGATCGTCAGGAGCTCGTCGATGCGTTCGCGTCGTCCGGCCGAGTTCATCTTGGTGTGTTCTCGCAGCGGTTCGCCGATGATCGATGCGACGGTCATGCGCGGATTGAGACAGGCATGCGGGTCTTGAAAGATCATCTGCGCCCGGGGCCGGATCTTGCGCATCTCTGCCGACTTCAGCTTCGTGAGGTCTTGGCCCTCGAAGATGACTTCGCCTTCGGTCGCATGGTCGAGTTGTAGCAATACGCGACCGGTTGTCGATTTACCGCAACCGCTCTCGCCAACGAGACCCAAGGTTTGGCCACGATGAATATCGAAGCTCACGCCATCGACAGCCCGAACGGCACCAACCTGGCGGCTGAAGAGGCCCTTCATGATCGGGAAGTGTTTCTTGAGCCCTCGAACGCTCAGAATGACCTCGGTATCGGTGCTCTCAGACATGACGCTGTCGTCGGTATCAGTCATTCGCTCGCGGCCTTTCGTTTTCGATATCCCAGAAGCAAGCGGTGCGGTGTCCGCCGCCCACTTCGATCAGTTCGGGAACCTCGCTCAAGCACCGGTCGAATGCATGTGTGCAGCGAGGAGCAAAGGAACAGCCGACAGGCTCGGCATAGAGACTTGGTGGTTGCCCCGGGATACTGACGAGTTCTTGTCCCTTGAGGTCGAGTCGAGGCAGCGATGCCAGTAGGCCAACGGTGTAGGGATGTGCGGGTGAGGCGTAGAGCTCGCGAACCGGCGCTTCCTCGACGATGCGGCCGCCGTACATGACGGCTACCCGATCGGCGAGCCCGGCAATAACACCAAGATCATGGGTGATCCAGACGACTGCGGTTCCGAGCCGTTCTTGCAGGTCTTTCACGATCGCCACGATCTGCGCTTGGATTGTCACGTCGAGCGCCGTGGTTGGCTCGTCGGCGATGAGCACATCGGGCGAACAGGCGAGCGCGATAGCGATCATCACCCGCTGGCGCATGCCGCCCGAGAGCTCGTGGGGATAGGCCTTGAGCCGAGCCACAGCATCGGGCATGCCGACCATGTCGAGCAGCTCGGCGGCCCGCGCCTTTGCTTCCTTCTTGTCGAGTTCGGTGTGCAACCGGAGTGGTTCGGTGATCTGACGACCGATCGTCAGCACCGGGTTCAATGAGGTCATTGGATCTTGGAAGATGAAGCCGATCTGGCCGCCGCGCACTTTGCGCAGCTCATCGGGTTCGAGCTGGAGCAGGTCGCGGCCGTTGAACTCGGCCGTGCCTTGCACGATCTCGCCCGGCGGCATGGGGATGAGCTTCAGCAGCGACATCATCGTCACGCTTTTACCCGACCCTCTTTCGCCGACAACGCCGAGAAGCTCACCCGGATGCACTTCGAAGCTCACGCCGTTGACTGCGTGCACCGTGCCGTCTTGGGTATGAAAATGTGTCTTCAGGCCTGAGACCTCGAGGACAGGTTGTCGATTACTGGTGCTCATACGAGGCGCAGGTTAGCCGTCAGGGCTCGACCGGGCTGCGGTTCGAACGTTACGTCTGGGTCAACGTTCGACGCGGTCGGTGCCCACGCCGGTGAACCGGCTGAGCGGCCGGGCCATGCGTAGCCGAAACCAGCCGGCGTCGCGGGCGTGAGCGTGCCAGTGGCCGGGGATGGTGCGCATCTCACGATCGAGTTCGAACGGTTCGTCACCGAACCTCATGGAGCCGGCTGCTGTCAACTGAGCGAGCATGTGCTCGACATCGCGCTCGCTCGGGTCGATGCCATGGGGCTTCCACACCACCATGGGCACCGAGCACACCTCGCAGTCGGCTATCCAACACGTCTCGTCCTCGTGATACCAATGCGTAAACCGCGCCGCCTCACACAGATCGCAGTTTTCCCGTTCGTGGGCTCGAACGGGCTGCCCACTCACTTCCGGCCTTCGGCCGTTCGCTTCGCTCACTTGACGAGTGTGCTCGCTGAGGCTCGCAACTCGCCGGAACGGTCAGCGATTAGTCTCACCAGCGTTCCTCCGTCACGCTTGTGGCACGCGCTCGTTCTGATCGACGGTTTCACTGCTTGTAACAGCCACGAGGGACGAGGCGCGGGGATCGGGGTGATTCGTCGTTCAGGCGACGGCCGCCGGGTAAGAGTTCGTTCAGGCGAATGCCGCAAGGGCGAGCACGCTTGCGAGCCCGGCATCACAGCTCGACGACAACCTTGCCGGTTGTTTTGCGGTGGGCGAGATCATCGAATGCTTGCCTTGGGTCGTCGAAGCTGAACGCTGGGTACATGGCCGGCGAGATTTTTCCGGCGTCCGCCAGATCGGTCAAGGCTTGCATTTGGCGCTCGAGCGAACCGGGGTGTTGTTTCAACGACGGGCCCCAATGCACACCCATGATCGAATAGTTCTTCAGCAGTGCGTGGTTCATGGGCGAGTCGGGAATCGTGCCGCCGGCAAAGCCGACGATCAGCATGCGACCGTCCCAGCCCATGCAGCGACGAGCGTGATGGAAGGTGTCGCCACCAACGACCTCGTAACAGACATCGACGCCGCCGCCCGAGATCTCGCGGACCTCGTCGACGAAGTCGGGCGTGGCGCGGTAGTCGACGGTGTAATCAGCGCCAATGTCTTTGCACACCTTCAGCTTCTCGGGGCCACCAGCAACGGCGATCACGGTTGCGCCCACGGCTTTGCCCAGGTCGATTGCCGCGGTGCCAACGCCACCGGCTGCGGCGGTGATCAGAAGGGTCTCGCCTTCTTTGAGCTGGGCGCAGTCGAAGAGCAAGAAGTAGATCGTTGGATAGTTGACGAGTAACGCGGTGGCCTGGCCGGCGGTAAGCGATTCGGGGGCACGAAATGCTCGATCTGCGCCCACAACGACTTGTTCGGAGAGCGCGGCGCCAAGGTTTGACATCACCCGATCGCCGATGGAGAACGAGTCGACGCCTTCGCCGAGCGACGACACCCGGCCAACGACTGATTCAGCAGGTGAGAGCGGAGGAACCGTCTTGACCTGATATTTGCCCTGCGCCATCAACACGTTGGGGAACGAGACGCCGATGGCCTCGACGTCGATTCCGATTTGTCCGGGTCCTGCTATTGGGGCGTCGACTTCGTCGAGTTGCAGGTCGATCCATGGATCGCCGAGTTTGTGCATCTGCCAGGTGCGCATTGCTGTCTCCTTCAGGTGGGCCGGTTCAGGCCCGTGAGACAATTCTGCTCTGTAGAACACCGATGCCTTCAATTTCGACCTCGACGGTGTCGCCGGCGGTGAGGTAGGTCGGCGGGTCCATCTTGTCGCCGACCCCCGATGGAGTGCCAGTAGCGATGACATCGCCCGGGCGCAATGAGGTTGCCGCGGTGATGTATTCGATGGTCTCGGAGATCTTGAACAGCATCATGTCAGTCGTTCCGCTTTGACGAGTTTCGCCGTTGACTCGAGTCGCGATCGATTTGTCATAGGGATCGCCGAACTCGTCTGCCGTCACGACCACGGGGCCAATGGGTCCCGATTTATCAGGGTTCTTGCCGATTGCCCACTGCGGGGTGCGCCGCTGATAGCCGCGTGCGCTGATGTCGTTGAAGCAGGTGTAGCCGAGGACGCCCGCCATGGCGTCGGCGTCTTTGGTGTCGGCGAGCGGCGCACCGATGATCA
>JBDNHG010000186.1:0-4488 GCA_041688925.1 Acidimicrobiales bacterium
AGAGCTCATGCAAAAGCTCACCGAACTCGGAACCGACGCTGACGCGATACTCGATCTAGGCGAAGTCGATTTCATCGACTCGTCAGGGCTGCGCACCATCGTGACGTCGCATCAGCAATTCGAAGAAGCACAGTCACAGTTGGTGTTGAAGAACCCCAGTGAATCGGTGCAGCGATTGCTCGAGATCACCGGCCTTCTCGAACACCTCCACCTGGCGTAAGTTGTGGCGGCCTACAAAGGCACCCGAACACGTAGTACCGCCTGTTCGTACGCGGGCGAAACTGCAACCATCAACCAGGCGCGACTCGACCTGGCTACCTGGCTGCAGGCCAATGACCTGGCAACGGTGACCGACGATGCGCAGTTGATTCTGAGCGAGCTCATATCGAACGCGATCGAAGCCAGCCCGGATCAGAGCTATCGCGTTGTGGCCCAGATCATGCCCAATGCGGTGGCAATTACGGTGACTAATCGTTCGACCGCCGAGCTTCCCGCCGAAGAGGATTGGACTCCCAAGTCTGTGTTGGCTCCTCAAGGCCGGGGTCTTCTCATCGTCAATGCGCTCAGCGAGTCGGTGACCATCGAACAGAGCGGCGGCGCAACGCTCGTGTCGGCTCGCTTGCGTATCGCTAACGATTGATGGTGGCGACCGCCGCGTGGCCTGCCGCAATACGCGGCGGCATTGGGCGTCTGCTCGCCGGATACGGCACTGACCTCGCCGTCGAATACACCTATCTCTGCCAGATCCGCCGCGGGTCGATCGAGCAATGTGTCGACCACACCGGTGCTGAGGTGGCGGTGCCTTTCGCGTTTCTGCCGCTGATCGAGCGACTGCAAGAACGTGGTGTGCTGTTGATGATCGACGACCTCCAGACCGACTCGGTCATGGTCGAGACCTCGAGTCGCGAATTGCAGGGCGCATTCTTGGGTGTCAGTGCGTTTGACGATGCGGGTTCGCTGCTCGGCGTACTGCTCGCACACGGTCTCACCGCCCGGTCATGGAGCAACCGTGAACTCGAACGCGCGGGTGACATGGCGTTAGGGGTCGCGAGTTTGCTCATCGTTGATGAGCTACGCCACCATGCCGAACGCCGCGTGAAAGCCGCGAGTCAGGCCCGCGAGATACGGCGTCAGATGTACACGATTTCGGCGAGATCGGCCGAAGCAGCCTCGTTGCCTGAGCTGAGCCGAATTCTCGTGCGAGAGACACCGAACCTCCTTAACGCCGAGTGGACCGTTGTCGGGGTCCGTCATGCCAAGATGGAATGGCAGGTGTATGTGGCGCCCGAGCACCAAGCCGACTTCGACGCGGTGTTTGCAGGCACCGGCGCGCCGGGCGAGGCCTTGCTCAACTACGGCGCTCACCTGAGCGATGGCCGGGCCGAGATCACCGTCGCGACCGTGCCGGAATGGGAAGCAATCAGAGACCAGCTGACGATCGGCAGTTGCGAACGGCTGGTCGCCGCGACCTTGTCATCTAGCGAACGGCTGTCGATGGTTCTGCTCTGCGGATTCTCGTCGACCGATCTTGACATGCGTACCGATCACCTCGTCGACGAGTTGCTCGAGGATGTCCGCCGAGTGGTCGCTCGCACCGCGTCGGCCCAGGGCCAGATTCAAGCCGCCTTGGCGTTGCAACGCTCGCTGCTGCCGCCCCGGATCCCGCAGCTCGATGGGTTTGAGATTGGTCGGTTGTACAACTCGGCTGCCGATAACAGCCGAGTTGGGGGCGATTGGTATGACATCGTCCAGATCGATTCGGTAACCACCGGCTTTGTGGTCGGCGATGTCGCCGGCCACGACATTCGCAGTGCTGCGCTGATGGGTCAGCTTCGCCACGTCTTGGCCTCGCAGCTTCGAGATCGCCGCCGACCGTCGGGGGCCCTCGCAGCGACCGATCGCTATTTCGCCGACCTCGACGAGAACGTCATGGCAACTGCGGTCGTCATCGTCATCGACCAGAGCACCAAGAGCGCGCACATAGCGTTGGCCGGCCACCCACCGCCGGTGCTGCTGTCCGGCGATCAGGCTGTGGTGCTCGGACCCAAACCGGGGCCGCCGATTGGTTTCGGCTATGGCGGCTACCTCGAGATCTCACACACCCTGCAAACCAATGACACACTGATCGCCTATACCGACGGCGTTATCGAGAATCGCACTGGTTCCCTCTCAGAACTTCTCGACGACTTCGTCGACGCGTTGCGAGGTGCCGCAGGATCGGTTCCCGAGCTCGTGAACTTCCTCGATCGTCGGTCGCAGCTTGGCGAGTTGGTCGATGACGTTGCCGCTTTGGTTGTGAGAATTGTCGACTAGCGGCGTGTTGGGCTCGGTGTTTCGCAGCCTGCACGGCTAGGTTCACCGCCGTGACCCACGACGACCTGTCGCCGACAGACATCATCAAGGCTGCAGCACGCCGGATTATGGGCCATATGAGCGCATTGCGCGACGCCCACGAAACGCATCAGGTTGCGCCGGGTCCGCATGACGAGTTGGCCAGCAGCGAGTACACCGCTGTAGCCGAGGTGGTCTATCGCGAGACATTGAACGATGACTATTTGCGGCGCCTCGGCATCACCTTTGGTGCGGTCGTCGTGCTTATGGACCTGGTCGCTGACCAACAACCTGAACGCACCACCCAGGTGCAGTGGCTGACGGTTCGAGGATATTTGGCGGCGATCGGCGAGCGGTTTGCCCCTGGTTATGCGGCGCACATCGACGAGTTGCCCTCGCTGAATCTCGCCAGCCAGTCAACACCACCAATCGTGCGGTTCGATCTTCTCGCCCAGCTCACAAGCCGAGCCGCAATCTTGCGAAACCTCGACGCCGCTAGCTGGGTCGCCGAGTTGGCTGATGAGATGCCTGACCTGGGTGACGCTCAGATGGATCCGGCGTCGTTGGCCGCGCTCGCTGCCAGTTGGGTCGACTGACCGCTCTCAGTCCGTCACTGCTCTCCGTCCGCCGCTGCTCGAATCAGAGCCCTGACTCGATCTGGTCGTTGAGCCATCTGATGAGTCGCTTTCGTTCAGCGGTAGTTGCGCCAGTGCCCGGAACATATGCGGTGCGGCGGGGTTCGCGGTCGAGCCAGAACTGACCAGGTTCGGCCCCGTTGCCGCCGGTGGAAGCGAGCCACACCATGGTGTCGGCGCCCTGTTCCGCAGTGCGGAGCAACGGCCCCATGACCTTGCCGAAACCGGGAAGGCCGGCGTCGACACCGGGGGTGTCGACCCAGCCAGGGTGCATCGAGTGCATGAGGATTGCCGGCGCGAGCTGTGGCCCGAGCTGGGTCACCATTTCGACTTGGCCCCGTTTGGCTCGGGCATAGGCGACGGCGCCCTTGTAGCTGCGACTGGACATTTCGATCTGGTCGGTGTGCAGGCCCTGGGTGTACATGCCTCCCGATGACATGTAGATCACACGAGCGCCAGGGGTGAGTCTGGGTTCGAGCAGTTTCGTGAGCAGGTAGGGGCCCACCAGGTGTGACGACAAGGTGAGCTCCATGCCACGATCGTCGGTTTTGTATTCGTTCGTGAGCGCACCGGCGTTGTGGACGACCATGTCGACCGACGGCGCGAATGTTGCCAGCGAATCGACGAAGTCGTGTATCGAGGTGAAACTCGCGGTGTCGAGGCTGAACCCTCGGGCGGTACCTCGTGAGCTTGTCTGGTTCAGTTCGTCGGCTGCATCGCTGGCTCGTTCGGCGCTACGACTAGTGACAACGACGTCGGCTCCGAGCGCGAGCAGACCAGCGGCGGTTGCATGACCAATGCCGCTCGTGCTTCCGGTGACGATCGCGGTTTGGCCCGCAAGGTCGACCTCAGCTTCGTCCCAGTCGGCGAGTCGGCTGCGAACACCGAAGCCGATTTTGGTGAAACTGCCGATGATGCTGAGTTCGAGAAGCGCATCGGCGGCGTCGGCCGGAGTCGGGAGGTTGCTCATCGAAGCTTCGCTCCGTCGAGTGCCTTGGCCATACCAGCAGCGGCCTTGTCGCCGATGCGGTTGAAGGCAACACCAAGCGCCTTGTCGGCGAGTGCGAGTGGCCCGTTGAGCGTCAGTCGAGCGTCGTACAACACTTCGCACCCCGTGTCGGTCGGTGTCACTTCGATGATGTCGTAACTCTTCAACAGCAACGAGTTGGCCTCGGCGACGGTGCGGTTGGGCGCCTCGTACTCTTTGGTCTTGTAGGTGAGCGTGGCGAGACCGACGGTCACGTCATAGTTGGTTCCTTCACCAGGGGCTGATCCCTTGGTGATGCGTGACTTCTTCACACCAGGATCCCATTCTTCGAAGTTGCGTAGGTCGGCCATGTAGTCGAAGGCCTTTTCGGCCGGCCAGGGAGAGGCGATGGTGGTTGTGTAACGAGCCATGTCGTTTCTTTCGGATCGGGGGAGGAGGAAGGGCGGTCAGTCAGATGAGGGTGTTGGCAAAGATCTGCCACGCCAACACGCTCTTGGCGACGAGGCTCAGCACGATGTAGGTGCGTTCGCCCCG
>JBDNHG010000187.1:0-5024 GCA_041688925.1 Acidimicrobiales bacterium
ACCTTGTTGAGACGACCGACCATCCCACCCCATGCCAGGTTGACAGCGATGTTGCCGGCCAACATCGTCAGACTGGCTCGGGTGTCGCTGGGCTCGTATCCGACCGGAATGAGTGGATCTGGCGGCAGCGTCTGATCGCCTAGTTCCTCGCGAGTCCAACCGTTCAGATCGCCGGGCGGGCGCAATTCGGGCCGCTTTCGCAATGCTCGAGCCTCGGCCAGCATCGTGATCGCAAACAATGGCAGCGACACCATGTCTGTCTTGTCGATCGGCAGCGAACGTTTCACTACGCCACTATCGCACGCAGCCGAGCCAGCCGCACCGCAGGCGGCGCAGAGTCAGTCGTTTGTGGTGAATGCGCTGAGCCGGCGGTAGCCCGTGATGCGCCCGATCGACACCGCCGCGGTTTCACGAAGGAAATCGGACATACCGGGTTCGATCGCCGATGGTGACACGTAGGCGTCGATACCGAGCTCGTCGGCAATGTCGAGCAGGCGGTAGTTGTGGTACCGATCCGAGACAAGAAGCACTTCGTCTGCCTGGTAGTCCTGGATTACGGCCGCTGCGGCCGAGAGTTGTTCCCAGCTGTTTGTGCCTTCGGGGATCAGCTCGATGTCCTCGGCGGGCACGCCATGTGCCAGAAGGTGCTCGTAGCCGACCAATCCTTCGGTCGTGAGGTCGCCCTCGGCGCTGGCACCCGTCGTGATGATCAGCGGAGCGACTCCCTCGGAATAGAGGGCGAATGCATGATCAAGGCGTTCCTGCAGCACATTCGACGGTGAGCCGTTGTACTGCGCTGCACCGAGCACGATGATGGCGTCGGCCTGGCGGGTTTCGTCGGTACCGGCGGCGCCGGTCACCTGCACATAGTTGAATCCAAAGTAGGCCAGGCCCAAGATCAGCAGGATCAGCAGCATTGACACCAGTCGAATGATGGTGCGTCGAGCGGTGCCCGGAGGAAAGATCTTGGAGCGCTCGGCCTTTTTCTCGACCGGATCGAATGCGCCGGAAGCAACCTTTTCGCGGATACCAACCGATTCTTCGTCCTCGAGGCTGGTGGTCCAGAACTGGTACCCATCGGCGGTTCGGGTTTCGCCCCGATAGTCGGCCTCGATGTCTGAGGGTTTGTGTGCCGCGTCAGATGTATTCACGAGCGGCTCGCAATCTGTCAATCGTCTTTTCGCGACCAAGCCGCACGAGCGGCCCGTACAGCGGAATGCCACCCATCTTTCCGGTGACGGCTACGCGTACTGGACCTGCAGACTTCACACCGAGTGCATCACCCACATCTCGCACGGTCTGGTTCAAAACGTCCTCGTCCCACGGGCAGTCAGCGAAGGCGGCGATGACGCCGTCAAGTACTTGATCGGCGCTCTTGGCCTTCTGTAAACCTTTTGCCAACGCCTTTTCTTCGATTTCTACGGTGTCGAGGAAGATCCAGTCGTACCAGTCGGGCACCTCGCTGAGCTTTGCGACACGCTTTTGCACCTCGGGGGCGAACTCGCTGACGAGCGCAGAGTCAACGGCTTCTGCCGGCCACCGATCGTCGGCTTGCAGGTACGGCATTGCTTGAGCGACGAACGCATCGGTAGCGAGGTTCTGGATATATGTGGCGCTGAAATGATCGAGTTTCTTCAGGTCGAAGAATGCCGCCGCCTTGTTCACCCGGCTCAGGTCGAACTTGGCGACGATTTCGGCGATGGGGCGGATCTCGATGTCGTCGTCGGGTCCCCAGCCGAGCAGCGCCAGATAGTTGACCATTGCTTCGGGGAGGTAGCCGCGTGTGCGATAGTCGGCGATCGAGACGTCGTCTCGCCGCTTCGACAGCTTCTTGCGTTGCTCGTTCACTAGCAGTGGGAGATGCCCGTAGGTCGGTGGCGTTGCACCGATCTCGTGCATGAGCAGCTGCACCTTTGGTGTAGTCGACAGCAGGTCCTCGCCTCGGATGGCATGGGTGATTCCCATATCAGCGTCGTCGACGGCATTTGCGAGCAAAAACGTGGGCGTGCCATTCGAACGCCAGACGACGAAGTCTTCGAGGTCGTTCGTCTCGAAGCTGACCTCGCCCCGTACGGCATCGTTGAACGTGACCGTTTGATCCTTTGGCACGCGGTAGCGCACGGCATGCGCGTCGAGCAGTTCGGTGCTTTCGACAAGATTCTTGTCGCTGTCTTCGAGATACGCGCGACCAGCAACGAGCAGATCGGTTACGACCTGGCGGTGACGATCACGCGCGTCGCTCTGGTAGAACGGCCCTTCGTCCCAGTCGATTCCGAGCCACCGCAGTTCATCAAAGATGACCTCGATCAATTCGGGCCGGTTTCGGTCGCCGTCGGTGTCTTCGATGCGCAGCACAAAGGTGCCACCGACTGAACGGGCGAACAGCCAGTTGAACAGCGCCGTGCGGGCGCTGCCGACGTGCAGGTAGCCGGTTGGTGACGGCGCGAACCGGCACCGGATGTCTTGATTGGTCATACTGCTTCTTCTGCCTCTTCTGCTTCTGCGGAATCGTGGGATGCCGTCGAGTGGGTAGGCCAGGTACGGGCGTGATCGGCTCGAACTACCTGTGTTTTTGCCACCAGGTCGTGGATTGCGAGCCCATCAGGATGTAGTGCGCCCCGCACGAACACCGCGAGCATCAGCAGTGGCAAACCAATGAAGAGCACGGGCGGAAGACCGAGGCCAAGCGGCGAGACGTCGAATACGAACAACAGCGAGAGCCAGAACGACTGTCGGACAACCGAACGTAGCGTTGCGGCCAACAGCCCAATGGGTGCAAAGCCGTTTCGGTCGACGACCGCAAGGCGCATCCATCGCTTGCCGGGTGTCGTCCCATATATGCCCTCGAACACCGCGTGGTAGGCCACAGTCGACCCTACGAACAGGATTAGCAGCAGCGCCCACAGCAACGTCGACGGCCCCTCGCACAACGCCACCGAGTTCGGGGCACACGGCTCGGTCGAGGTGAGTCCAACCGCTTGCAGTTGCCGCGACATCACGATGAAGATGGCCCACTGCGCGGCAAACAGCAGTCCGGCGTCGACCATGAATGCCGAGAAACGCGTGCCGAAGTCAGCCGTCGACAGCGTTGTCGACGATTCGGTCGTCATGTCAGTGCGTCGGCAGCTCGAGTACCGAACGCCAGTCGTCGACCTGTTCGAGAATCTGCTGATGCGATTGGCGAAGGAACTCGACGGGAACAGCATCGACAATGGCGCGGCGTTCGGCGTAGTGGTGCGGGTGCGCAACCTCTTCGAACAGCTTCTGACGAATTGCGATCAGTTCGGGGTCCGCAGCGCTCAGGTAGCCAAAGATGCTGAAGGCGCAGCGAATATCGTGCACCGTTGGCGCCCGGCCGAACGACGAGGCCCGTTTGAGAGCCACGGCCACACAACCGGCGACCACGTCGTTGGCGTGTTCGTCGGTGCCCAACTGGAGTTCGCTCTCGAATGACTTCGCGAGCTTGATGGCAAAGCCCTGATCGGGGCCTTGGGAGCCGAACAATTCACCGCTCGGTTGACCCATGCTGAACACGTCACCAGGCCGATCGGCAGTCCACACTCGATCGCGGCGAGGCGGCGACTCGTAGTGCTGCGGCGCGAGCGGCTTGGTCGGAACATTCTGCGGCTGACTCACGGCAACACTCTAGTGCCTGGCCAACCAACGACTGACCGACAGCACATGTGGTAGCGAGCGAATTGTCCAGGCGCCTGGCGCCTGGACAATGCAAACGGACGGTGCGCTAATGGCACCGGAGCTAGTTGGTTGGGGCGTGGAGCAGGCCGAAGACGATGCCGTCGGAAAGCGCCTGCCAACTCGCTTCGACGATGTTCTCGCTGACACCGATGGTGGTCCAGCGATTCGTGCCATCGGTCATGTCGATCAGCACACGCGTCACCGCTTCGGTGCCGGCTGCCGTGTCGAGCACCCGCACCTTGTAGTCGGTGAGCATGATGTTGGCGAATGCCGGATAGCGAATGCCGATAGCTTCGCTAAGCGCTTCGTGCAGCGCATCGATGGGGCCGTTTCCTTCTCCTATTGCAGCGATGCGCTGCCCATCGACGGTCAGCTTGACGGTGGCTTCGGTTTCCATTTCGACCGCAACGTCGTTCCAGGCGCGTGCGTTGCTGCCGCTGCGATGCTGGGTGCTGATGCGGAAGCTCTCGAGCTCAAAGAATGGTTGCGTCCAGCCCGCGGCGCCGCGCAGCAACAGCTCGAGCGATGCGTCAGCGACCTCGAATTGATAGCCGGCGTGCTCGAGGCGCTTGAGGATGTCGATGACCGCTGCTGTCGCCGTTGGGTCGAGTTCGATACCGATCTCGTTCGCTCGGATCTCGATGCCGGCCTTGCCCGCCATCTCAGACACGACGAAGCGAGCCCGGTTGCCAACAATGGTCGGGTCGACATGTTCGTACGCATCGGGTCGGCGAGCAATAGCGCTGGTGTGCAGACCGGCTTTGTGCGCAAATGCCGACGAGCCAACATAGGGCTGCTGTGCGTCGGGTTCGAAGTTTGCAAGCTCGGCTATCTGGTTGGCCACCGAAGTCAGGTGCACGAGGTTCTCAGCCGGGATGGTTTCGATGCCCATCTTCAGGGTGAGGTTGGCAATGATCGGCACCAGGTTGCAGTTGCCGGTGCGTTCGCCGTAGCCGTTGATTGTTCCCTGCACCTGGATTGCGCCGCCTTCGACGCCGGCGATCGCGTTGGCGACGCCACAACCGGTGTCGTCATGCAGATGCACGCCTATGCCGACATCGCCTCCGAAGTACTCGACGATCTCAGCGACCGTCTCACGCACTTGCGAAGGAAGCGAACCACCGTTGGTGTCGCACAACACCAGCCGGCTCGCGCCGGCAACGGCAGCAGCTTCGAGCACCCGCAAGCTGAATTCAGGATTGTGCTTGTAGCCGTCAAAGACATGCTCGGCATCGAACATGACCTCGAGGCCATTCGCTCGCAGGTGTTCGACCGACTCGCGCACCATGGCGACGCCCTCGTCAAGGTCGGTACGCAGCGCCTCGGTG
>JBDNHG010000188.1:0-2460 GCA_041688925.1 Acidimicrobiales bacterium
CTCCCAGCGGCAGATCTGCGCCCCGCAAGTCGAGTCGGCTGTCAATCCAGATCGTGACAACCGCGCCCACAATGCTGATGAGCACCCCCACCATCGGAACGAAGAACAGACTCACCCGAATCCGTTCCACCAATGAGCTCAGCCGAAGGCGCATCCGCCCAGTCTGACCCGTCCGACACCCCAGTGCAGGGACCTCCCTGCACCTACCCGCAGTAAGGGGCCTACCCGGCCTGTTCCCCTGGCCGAAATTCGAACCGATGACGGCAAGATCGTCGCCGACCGGAATGGCGAGCAATGGCATGGTGCGCTGTTCGCCGGACTTCCGACCGGTCGTGGTCAGCATGACCGACGACCTGCTGCATGCCTTTCTGGATGATGTTCGATTCCGACGGCACGTAGCCGAGTTCGCTCGAAACGCCCATGTCTGACCCCCTTTGTCCCGTGGTGCCGGCACGCTAGCACCCTGGGTCCGAGACCGGCCTGTACCCAGCCGATGGACTCCCCCACCGTGTGCGCTCGTTCGTACCAGGATCAAAGCGTGCTGCCCGAGACGATGAACCCACTCACCGTGAGCCCTGCCACTGCGATCGTTAGCCACCACGCCCAGCGATGCCGTCCAACGAGAACGGCTCCCACCACCGCGGCAGAGTTCACAAGTGCAGCTACCCCGAACCACAAATTGGTGGCGCTCGGCTTTCCCGGGGGTCCCAACGTTACGACCAGCGCGCCAGCGCTCAGGAACGCCACTCCGATCACGACCGCCAGTGTGGCCGGCAGACGCTGCGGCAGGCCGCGGACCCCGGCCACCTCGTCGGCGACGCGATCGGGGAGCGTGTTCACGAAGTGTGCTCCCACTCCCATGAGGGCACCCGCCGTCACCGCCCACGCAGGCGGAGCGGGCGAACCCGTGCGCCCAAGAGTCACGAATGCCGGGAGTGCCCCGAAGGCATAGGCATAGGGAACAGCGCTCGCCAGGGTGGACTTCAGGCCGACGTTGTACGCGATGGCCGCCGCCACCGCACTCAGATGAATCGCACCCGCCGCCGCTCCCGAGGCGAAGGACAGCGGAACGCAGAAGATCAAAGCGATCGTCGCCGACCGGAGGACGACGTCGGCGCTGATCTCGCCGGCCACGATAGGTTTGTCGCTTCTTTTGGCTTGGCGATCTCGATCGCGATCGAAATAGTCATTGCTCCATCCCACGGTCAATTGCCCCGACAGGACGGCCAACGCCAACCACACCGACGACACTCCTCTACCCGCCGACAGCGCCAACCCCGTAGCGATTGCCGTCACGGCCAAGGTGGGCTGCAGATGGCACGCCCGAAGAAGCGGTCGAGCGTTCAACCTGGGCCGCCACTACGCCCCAAAGGAGCCACATGAGGTGACAAGCCGGTCAGCCGGTCCATGGGAAGGGGTCCGCAGCGCAGCACATCGTGTCCACGACGTTAGTAGGTGTGCTTCTGATTTTGCCGCACTTGGAGCCCTAGCGCTCACTTGGGTTTGGCCGTCGCTGCGTTTCGTGGGTATGGGCATCGACGCGAACGACCGAGCGAATATTCGAGCGGCGACTGCTGCGCCCGGCAATCATGTATCCCATGAGCGATTCTCATCACGTCAGCTCACTGGCGCGATCCGTGCTCGCGCTGACCGCTCTTGCAACATTCGCTGCAGGATGTGGTGCATCCGCTTCCGGCGATGGCTCCGACGGTGAGCCCGTTGTCACGCAGTCTGACGCTGACAACCTCTCCGACGAAGGAACCTCGAATGACGACGCCTCCGGCGATGACGGTGGAGCGTTGGAAGCACCAGGCGACGACAGCCCGGCGACCGGGCAAGGAGCGTTGCCCGCTGGCTTCCCCCCAAGAACTCACGCCACCCGAGGTTGCCGTGTACGACGAATTGATCGACAGTCTGGCGAGCAGGATCAACAGCAGAGCACGGCCGCCACATCCAGCCGAACCATCGAAACCGACCGCTGGTCAGTCATCGACGGCCGTCCAGTCCTATGGGCCGGTTGGCTCAGCTGAACGGTTCGAGGAAGGCTGCGACGTTGTGGCCTAGGTCGTCGACGGCGTAGCCGCCTTCTTGCAGCAACATCGTGGGCAAGCCGAGCGACCCGATCTGCTCGCCGATGGTCGAGAAATTCGATCGGTTCAGCGTGAACGTTCCGAACGGGTCATGTTCGTAGGTGTCGACGCCGAGCGAAACGACGAGCGCATCGACGCCAGCGCGAGTGATCGCATCGAGTGCAGTCTCAAGCGCTGCTGACCACGCCACGAAGTCTGAGCCAGGTGCCAGGGGCAGGTTCACGTTCGATCCTTCGCCGTCGCCATCACCCATCTCATGAGCCCGACCGCTGAACCACGGGAACTCGTGAGCTGGGTCACCGTGGATCGATACGAACAGCACGTCAGCGCGGTCATAGAAGATCGACTGGGTGCCATTGCCGTGGTGATA
>JBDNHG010000189.1:0-7298 GCA_041688925.1 Acidimicrobiales bacterium
GGTGAGCACGCAGGCAGGATCCGGGCTGCACCGACTACTACACGGTGCAGCCGCAGACAGAATCCTGCGGGCGTCGACTGTTCCCTGCCTTGTCGTCCCACAACGTGCACCGCTCAGCAGTGCGATGAACACAAGCAGCAATGTGACTGTCAGACTGGACTGATGTGGCGAACGTTTGACGTGGGTGCGGTAGTCGGCTCTCTGGTGAGCGAAGCCGCCGTCGTCGCCGGAGCTAACGGGATGACGCGCAGTGTCAGCCGAGCCAAGTTGGCGACGACACCCGAGAACCTCCGGCGTGTCGGGGCCAACGACCTCGTCGTCACGACCGCCGACGTTCTGCTGGCCATCGACGAGTCGTGGCACAAACTCATTAGCTATTTGCTCGAGTCGCAGGTCGCTGCTGTCGCTGTTCGGCTCAACGCCTCCGAGCCACTGCCGACGAGCCTGATCGACAGCGCCGACGAACTGGCGCTTCCAATAATCACGTTCCCCCCGACCGAGACGCTCGCCGACGTCACCACGGCAGTCCTCGACGCGCTTCTCGATGCGCAAGGCCAACGCCTGGAACGGGTGCTCGAGATCCACCAACGGTTCACGCCAATCATTCTCGATGGCGGAGGCGTCGCCGATGTCGCAACTGCCCTGCACTCATTGCTCGAGTGCCCGGTAGCCATCTTGGATCCAGAGCGCCGCCCCACGGTCGTCGTGCCTACCGATGCTCGCTCCCAGATCGAGTCAGCTACCGATGCTTGTGTGCGACAACCCATCGTGGCCGGCGACCACGACTACGGCGAGATCGTGGCGCTCGTCGACGACGCAGATCTCGACGAGGACGGTCGATTGGCGCTGCAACGTGCGTCGCTCGCGATCGCAGTCCGGCTCGCTCACGCACGCGCTGTCGCTGCTGACCAAGAACGTTTCGCCGCCACCTCACTCGAGGAATTGATCGCCGGCAACGCGGGAAATATTGCCGACGTGAGCGAACGAGCCATCAGTTTCGGGTGGGACCTGACCCGGCCGCGGGCGGTGCTGCTGGCATCGATCGACCCCCCGACCAATCACGAGACTCTGCCGAATTCGCTTGCCACGATCGCCGCAGCAGCGCGCGCCACGCTCGGGCCCGATGCCATTGTCTGGAGCCGCAGCACCACGATTGCTGCACTCGTCGCGCCCGGCACTGACGACCCGGCCGAACGACGCCGTATCGCGGAGCGCCTTCGCCATGAACTCGACCGTCGGGTTACCTCGGTCATGGTCAGTATCGGCGTCGGGCGCACGGTCGACGATCCACTGGCGTTGCACCGAAGCTATTTCGAAGCAAGCCGCGCTGTCGATGTTGGTCGCTGGGCCAAGGGACGTCATGTCACCGAGGTGTTCGATGAGCTCGGCCTCGAACGCCTCTTGGCTTCGACACCCAGTGACGATCTTGCCGAGTTCGTCGAACATGCCATCGGCCGACTCGTCGACTATGACCGCGCCCACAACACCGAGCTCGTCGACACGCTGGCCATGTGGCTCGACACGCACAACATGGCCGAGGCAGCACGTCGACTCTTCGTGCACTACAACACGTTCAAGAACCGGCTGGATCGCATCGAGTCAATTCTTGGCCCGGTGCTCAGCGACGGGGCACGCTCACTCGAGTGCGCGGTTGCGATCTATGTCTTCCGTCAATACGACGGGCCGTGGACGACTCGGCCACAGGACTTGTCAACCTACTCGCTAGGCCCCTAATACTCGCCGTTGGTCATCGATGCTCTCGTCGAGTTGTGCTGCCGCTGTCGGCCGACATTGCTTCCCCCACCGTTCCAAATTCCAACGGTGAACGCATCTGTGGATTCTTGACAGTCTCGGACTCAAACCCTGTGTCTTTGCCACCGACTGAACCATCTGCCACTACGTTACACTTCGAGGCAACTACCCCCTCGAGGAGACTTACACCATGCCTGCTTCGCCACTGTTCATCGACAATTCTGTGATCTACGGATCGAGCATCTTGAGCATGATGGTTCTCTTCTCTGCTGGCGTTTTCATGCCGATCTGGTTGACATACGACCTTGTCTGGGCGGTGGCGGTCGGCGGCATGTGCAGTCTGTGGGCAGGACCCGGGTTCGGCGTCATGCTTGCCAGCGCTCGGGTCGCTTCTATCGAAGAGAAACACACCCACGCAACGATTGGCCGATGAGCGGACCCTGGCCGGCGTGCGCTCAACAGCGACTGGGCGAGCCCGTCACGGTGACACGCACTTCGCCGACACCGACGGCGGCGCGATCGAACGTAGCGACAAACGCAGTGACACGCGTCGCCGCATCTTCGGTTGTCGTGACCTTCTCGGTTGCGATGTTCGTCCCCTCGACCGAGGTGAGAGTCATCGCAGCGGGCGAAACGTCAATGGTCGCGCCGGTCGAACCAGAAACGAGGTAGCGCTGGCCTTCGGACCGACACACGTCGAGATCAGTCAGCTCGCGGCCGTCGACGACCGCGTGAACCTCCGCTGGCGACCTGATCAGCAACGCCGACGAGCCGGATGCCGAGCTCTACGGGTCGGCCCAGCACGTCAGCAACGCCATCATCGAGGGCTGCGAGTGCCGGGATATAGCTGTCGTTGCGGCCAAGGAGCACCACCGAAACCAGGGTGACCTCGCCATCTCGCACCCGCCGGTCTCGTTCGCTCTGGGCCACCCCAACTGCGTCGGTGAACGATCCTGCCAGCGGAACACCGAGTGCCAGACCAAGAACAACCACGATCGTTGCTGCCTTCGTGACCCGACGGCGACTCAGCTCAAATGGCCGTTCGCCCAGCAGTCTCAGCGCAAGCACGGTTGCAACCGTGCCGAAGACGATCGCGCCCAGGTTGGTCCCATAGAGCAACAGCGCACCCCTGGCCTGGGTGCGAAATCCCTCACCCAGTGCGATTCCGGCGGCCACTGGTGGTGGCACCAGCGCTACGGCGATTGCCACACCAGTGATCGTGTCACTGACGCGCGGCCGCATGATGGCGAAGGCACCGACCGCTCCGGCAGCGACGGCCGGGTTCGGGAATGATCATCAGCCGCGCCGCTTGGTCGCGTCTCGCCTCACCATCGATCGCAGCGGCAGCGCGCGCTTCGCGCGCGTTGGTCTGGTCGGCTCAGCCAAGGCGTACTCCGACAGCCGCCAACGCATTGGTCGGAGCCTCAGAGACGAGTAGCTGCTCGGCAAGCGCTAGTTCGGGCGCAAGGTAGCGATCGGGACCGGGGCCGGGAACCTCGCGGCGCAGCAGCTGATGCAGCGCTGCGGTCGCAGGCGATGGCGTGAGCGGTGCCCGGAAGTCGATCGCCCGCGCAGCACAGACATATTCAACGGCAAGAATGCGACGAACATTGTCGATGACCTTGCGTAGCTTTCGTGCTGCGAGCCAGGCCATCGAGACATGGTCTTCCTGCATACCCGAGGTCGGCAACGAGTCGACCGATGCGGGGGCAGCGAGGCGCTTGTTCTCAGATGCCATCGCGGCTGCGGTGTAGTGACCGATCATGAGGCCGCTGTCGACGCCTACTTCTTCGGCCAGGAACGGCGGCAAGCCGTGACTGCGAGTTTTGTCGAGCATGCGATCCATACGTCGTTCAGAAATCGCACCAATCTCGGCGACGGCGATCGCCAAGAAGTCAGCAGCAAATCCCAACGGGGCGCCATGAAAGTTGCCGCACGACTCGACGCGTCCGTCGGCGAGCACCATTGGATTGTCGATGGCCGAAGCGAGCTCGTTGTTGGCGACGGTGCGGCAGTGGTCGAGCGTGTCGCGCACGGCTCCATGGACCGACGGCGTGCAGCGGATCGAATAGGCATCCTGCACCCGAGTGTCGTCCTCGTTTGCGTGACTGGCCACAATCGCGGAGTCGGCGAGCATCGCCCGCAGATTGGCAGCGCTCACGGCTTGGCCCGGCTGAGGTCGCAGGGCTTGCAGGTCGGCGGCAAACGGTGCGTCGGTGGCGAGAAGCCCTTCGATCGTCATCGCGGTGATCATGTCGGCCTGGGCCAGCAGGCGTGCCGTGTCGTCGATCGCCAGGCACAACATGCCCAGAATTGCGTCGGTGCCGTTGGTGACGGCGAGTCCTTCTTTTTCGGCGAGTTCGATCGGCTTCAGTCCGGCGTCGCTGAGCGCATCGATCGCAGGGCGCAGGCGCCCGTTGTGCATGACGTCGCCTTCGCCAAGAAGCGCAAGTGCACCATGGGCGAGTGGCGCGAGATCACCGCTGGCACCGAGCGACCCGTACTCGGGCACGATCGGGGTGATGCCGGCGTTCAAGATGTCGACCATCGCCTGGGCGACCAGCGGACGGGCACCGCTGTGGCCGAGCGCCAAAGTGCGTGCTCGCAGCAACACCATGGCGCGGACAACCTCTTGTTCTACTGGATCACCCATGCCAGCGGCATGCGAACGCACGAGTGCGACCTGAAGAGCGCGCCGGCGGTCGGGGGGAATCGACACGGTTGCGAGCGCGCCGAACCCGGTCGAGATCCCATACTTGGGGGCACCTTCGGCGAGGTGTTCGACGATTGCCCTAGCTGCCGCCATACGTTCCATGGCAGCCGGTGTCAGTTGGACCGCCTCGGCCTGCCGAGCTACGGCGACTACGTCGGCGATCGTGACGCCGGGTCCATCGAGTTGAATTGTCATGCGGTGAAGTCCTCTCGGTTCGAACGCAGCTCTTTGACGAGCGCGTCGACTGCCACCGTTAGGGCAGCACTGTGGTGGTCTAGTTGTTCGGGAGTGAAACGGTGGGCTGGTCCAACAATCGAGACGGCGACGCCGAGCTTGCTGTTGACGGGAAGTGCGCGGCTCATGGCCGTGATGTCGGCTTCGACGGCGCCGGAACGCATGGCGATCGAACCCGGCTCGTCGAGCGCTGCGCCCAACGCCGATGCGTCGAGGTCGATGTTTTGGCCGATCCAGCCGACATGGCGAATTGCACGAGCACTCTCTGCTGTTGCGACATAGGTCGCAGTTCGACCATCGCTCACCGCGAGATAGGCAGACTCGCCGGTGGCCAGGGCCAGCGCGTCGAGATGTGGTTGGGCGACTGCGGCGAGGCGGTCGAGCACCGTGCCGCCACGCAACGAGGCAGCTATCCGCAAGATCGTGGGCCCAGCCGAGAAGTCGCCGCGATCGTCGCGGTCGACGTAGCCGCGGGTCTCGAGTGCGCGCAGGTAGCGCAGCGCCGTGGTCGGTGTAAGATCTGCGGCTGCTGCCGCAGTCGTGAGGTTGCAGCTGCGTTCAGCGACCACGATCTCAAACAGGTCGAGCACGCGCGCTATCGAGCGGGGGACCTCGGCCTCGTCATCGGGTCGGTCCACCTGTCGAGACTCGGCTACCAGCAACACACACTCCATGTCTCGGATCGCTTGTGATGTCTCGGATCGCTTGTGAGAATTGTCAACCAGTGACAATCAATACTGCCAGTTGACATCGTAGGGATGGTAAGGCCAGAATGCAATACATGAGCTCTTCGTTTGGACCCCTCGGCACACCCGTCACCAATATTTCAGCACCACGAGGCACCGACCTCTCGTGCAAGGGATGGCCCCAAGAAGCCGCATACCGAATGTTGCAGAACAATCTCGACCCCGAGGTCGCCGAAAACCCCGACGAACTCGTCGTCTACGGCGGCACCGGGCGCGCTGCTCGAAACTGGGATTCGTACCGGGCGATGTTGCGCACACTCGTAACACTCGAGCGTGACGAGACCATGCTCGTGCAGTCGGGCAAGCCCGTCGGCGTGATGCGGACCCATGAATGGGCGCCTCGAGCCATCATCGCAAACTCGAACCTCGTTCCCGACTGGGCAAACTGGGACGAGTTCCGACGACTCGAGCACCAGGGCCTCACCATGTACGGCCAGATGACTGCCGGTTCGTGGATCTACATCGGCACCCAGGGAATCCTCCAGGGCACCTACGAGTGTTTCGCCGAGATTGCCCGCAAACGATTCGGCGGAAGCCTGGCGGGCACGTTGACGGTCACCGCTGGTGCCGGTGGCATGGGTGGCGCTCAGCCACTGGCCGTGACCATGAACGACGGCGTAGTGCTCGTCATCGATGTCGACCAGCGCATGCTCGACCGCCGAGTCGAACATCGCTATCTCGACGAGATCGCACCCGACTATGCGAGCGCCATCAAACGGGTGACCGAAGCCAAAGCGTCGCGCACTCCCCTGTCAGTCGGTCTGCTGGGCAACGCTGCTGACCTGTTGCCACGCCTTCTCGCCGACGGCATCGACGCCGATATCGTCACCGACCAAACCAGCGCGCACGACCCGCTGAGCTACGTGCCCAACGACTTGTCCCTCGAAGCCGCAGCCGAATTGCGCGCGTCTGATCCCGCCGAGTTCACTCGGCGCTCCCGAGCCGCCATGGCCACACACTGCCAGGCAATGGTCGGGTTCATGGACGCCGGCGCCGAGGTCTTCGACTACGGCAACAGCCTGCGTGCCGAGGCCAAACTCGGCGGCTTCGATCGCGCCTTTGACTATCCCGGCTTCCTGCCCGCCTATATACGGCCGTTGTTCTGCGAAGGGCTAGGCCCGTTCCGCTGGGTTGCACTGTCAGGTGACCCCGCCGACATCGCCGCAACCGACCGGGCCGTGCTCGAAGAGTTCCCCGACAACGAGGGCCTGCATCGATGGATGAAGTTGGCCGCCGAACGTGTCGCCTTTCAAGGTTTGCCCGCTCGCATCTGCTGGCTCGGTTACGGCGAACGACATCGGCTTGGTTTGCGGTTCAATGAGATGGTGCGAACCGGCGAACTCAAAGCCCCGATCGTTATCGGCCGCGATCACCTCGACTCAGGATCGGTCGCATCGCCGTATCGCGAGACCGAAGGCATGATCGACGGGTCCGACGCAATCGCGGACTGGCCGCTGCTCAACGGGCTGGTCAACACCTGCTCGGGCGCCACCTGGGTCAGCATCCACCATGGCGGCGGGGTCGGCATCGGCCGCTCGATCCACGCTGGGCAGGTCAGCGTTGCCGACGGCACCGCACTCGCCGACGAGAAACTCGAACGAGTGCTCACCAACGATCCGGCGATGGGCGTCATCCGACACGTCGATGCTGGCTACGACCGTGCCATCGAAGTCGCCGACGAACGAGGCGTCGTCATACCCATGCGAGCCAACCCATGAGCGACTTCGTCATCGAGGGCGACTATGCACAAGACGGTGCGGTCTGTGTCCGTCAGGCATTTGCGCCCGAACACGTCGAGCTCGCTCGGCAGGCGATCGACGAAAACCTCGCCGACCTGTCGCCACAAGCGAAAC
>JBDNHG010000190.1:0-4079 GCA_041688925.1 Acidimicrobiales bacterium
TCCTGAGCGGTCGATCACCTGATCGGCGTCGAGCGCGAACGTGCTGTCGGCGCCCTTTGCGATCCAGTCACGCATTGCCGCCTCGTAGGTTGGCGCGTCGTAGGTGATCTGCGATGCATGCGTCATCATCTCGACGACTCGCTCTGGCGGATTATCCATGGAGCGATTGTTGGCCGCACGCTGGACACCCAGCGAGGGAGGGGCCGGCGATGTTTCGGCCGGGCGCACGATCATTCCGGCTTCGTCGATCCACACCGCGTTCGGGATGTTCACGACACCAAACAATTCGGCGACTCGGTGATGCTCGTCGATCAGCGACGGGTGCTGCGGGTTGGCGGCCTCGATGAATGCCCGGCATGCTTCGGGACCAGCGGTGTCGATTCCGACCGTAACGATCTCGACTCCTTGGTCGATGACGTCGTTGCGGAATGCCTGCCACACGGGCAGGTCAGCTGAACAACCTCAATAGGGCGACCAGGCGACGAGGATGACTTTCTTGCCGCGCAATGAGTTGAGCTCAAAGGTGTCGCCGTCGAGCGTCGGCAATGTGAGATTCGGCGCCTGAACCGTCGAGAGCACTCGAGAACCAATCGACTCGGGGCCGAGCGCCCACAGGCCGTGTGCTTCATCGTGCACCAACGGCATGTTCAACTGGTCTGCCAGCGATGTGAGGTCGACGCTGTCCCCATCGGGAGTATCGGTGAGCGGCACGCAGATATCACCCTTGCAGGCGCCCTCAGGCTTGAGTTGCCACCCGGGGCGACTCTCGAAATCGGACCTGCTGACGGTGAGCGTGTCGGTGATCATTCAGTGACGCTACTGCGCACTCATACCGTGCACTCCCCAGGGGAGTGCACAAAACAACGGCAGGTCAGCCCAACACCGTTGCAGGGTCGCAGTTGGCACCACACACGATGACCGCGACCGTCTCGTCACCGGCAGGAACATAGGCACCTGACCACAATGCGGCAGCCGCAGTGGCACCACCTGGTTCGACGACGAGCTGCGTGGCCGACCAGAAACGGCGCTGTGCGTCGCGAACGGCATCGTCAGAAACCGTGACCGAGCCTGTGGCGGCGTGGGTGAGCGCTGCCCAGTTCGCCGTGCCTATACGCCGGGCGCCCAGCGAGTCGGCAGCGACCCCGGCGACCGTGACGTCGACCGGTTCGCCGGCGGCAACCGCGGAAGCGAAACACTGCGAGTTCTCAGGCTCGACGACCACGACCTTGGTCGCGGTGCCGTCGAACCATGCCGCGATTCCCGACGCCAGCCCGCCACCGCCAAGTGATACCAGGACGGTGTCGACCGCGGGTAGGTCGAGCTCGACTTCTCGTCCAATCGTGCCGGTTCCGGCGATGGTGACGTTGTGATCGTATGCGTGGATGTCGAGCGCGCCGGTCTCCGCCTGACGGCTACGACACGCGGCGAGCGCGTCGTCGTAGAGCGCTCCGGTCACGTGCACCGTGGCGTCGAGCTTGCGGATCTTGTCGACCTTGGCCTTTGGCGAAACTTCGGGCACGAATATTTCAGCCGGCACGCCGAGCCGTTGCGCCACCCATGCCACAGCCAGACCGTGATTTCCGCCCGATGCTGCGATCAATCCACTCGCCGGAATCTCTGAAGTCAACGCGCGGTTCAAGGCGCCGCGCGGCTTGAACGAGCCGGTGTGTTGCAGCAGTTCAAGCTTGCAGGCGATGCGACCGTCGACACCAAAGAAGTCGGTGCCGGGCTCAAACAAGGGCGTGTAACGCACCCCGCTCGCGATGCGATCAGCGGCAGCGTCGATGTCTGTTCGACTGACGACAGCGTTCATCAGATGCCCTCGCCGATGCGGCGGAGTGTGCGCAACGAACCGGTGTGTCCGATCTCGTCGAACGCATGTGACCGCATCGCTCGAGTCCAGATCTCGAACGGCGGGCGGCCGCCTTGGGTGGGGTCAGGGAACACGTCGTGGATAAGCAGCAGGCCACCCATAGCAACGCGGGGAACCCAATGTTCGTAATCGGCATGAGCGGGTTCGTGGCCGTGGCCCCCGTCGATGAACAACAGCGTCAGCGGCGTGTTCCAATGGTCGGCAATTGTTGTCGAGTCGCCGACGAGCGCGATGACCGTGCCCTCGAGGCCGGCATCGTGCACGGTGCGACGAAAGGTCGGCAGCGTGTCCATCTTGCCCACGGCTGGATCGACAAGATCGGCGTCGTGATGTTCCCACCCCGCCTGGTTCTCTTCGCTGCCGCGATGATGGTCCAACGCAAACAGCACAGTCTTGCTGCGTTGCGCGGCGAAGCCGAAATAGAGCGCCGACTTGCCGCAGTAGCTTCCGACTTCAAGCCATGGCCCCGACGGTGCAGCGCAGGCTGTTGCGTACAGCGCCAGGCCTTCGTCGATAGGCATGAACCCGCGTGCTGCTTCGGCTTGGGCCCGCTGGTCAACGGGCATCTCGATCGTTGCGTCGGTAGTTGGGTCGGTCATTGCACGACCTCCGGGGTGGCGACGTCGGCGGTGGTACCAAAGAGGTACTTCTCGATCACAAAGAACTTGAACACCCAGACAATGCCGAAGGCGACGAGGTTCGCCCCCAGAAACACCACGGAAGCATCGGTGAAGAAATCGGCGATTGCTACGAGCACACTCGAGAGCAGCCCGCCGAGGAACGCCATGGCCCAGAACGGAGCGATCTCGCGCCGCATGCTGTGCGACCCTCGCTTGTTCCACACCCAAAGGCGATTGAGGTAGTAGTTCGGCAGCGTCGCCATTGCGACTGCCACGATATTCGCGACGACCGGTTGAAGGTCAGCGACCTCGAGCAGCAGCCACAACAACAGGAGCCCGAGCGGCACGGTGATCACCGAGACGGCGGCGTAGCGCATCAACTTCGCGATGTCAGATCTGACGAGGTCGACCAGCGACGAAAGCGAGGGCACGACCAACGAGACTACCTGCCAAACCCGGTGCCCGATTCGCGGGCCCGCGAGATCCTACGATCATGGCCAATGGCACCAGTGACCCCTCGACGACAAGTGGCAATAAGAATGCTCGGCGCGCTCGCTCTGATTCTGAGTGCCTGCAACTCGACGTCCTCGGAGGTGTCCCCGTTATTGGTCGACGATGGCACCGGCGGCAACGCCTCAACTACAAGCGATACCGCCGCGCCGCCGGAAGCCGATGCACCTCCCTCGACCACTGCACCGGTGCTCGAACCAACGGCGACTGTGGTCGCACCAACACCGACGGCCGTACCACGACCCCCGTCGCCGAGTGGCCGGGGTGCACCCAATGTGGCGGCCACCGCACGCGAGTTGGCAGCGCAGGTCGCGCAAGCCGAAAACGGGTTGCAAGCGGTCGGGGCGACGCCCGCAGAGCTGGCCGACTGGGGTCATCTGCATCAGGTCGCCATTCGCAAACTCGGCTACGAACCCGAGTGGGACATCGAATTCTTCGAGGCTCTCCCCGAGGAGTTCCGAGCACGAACGCTGCTGCACATCTCGGCCCGTCGGGCGCTCATTGACCTGAGCAGCGGTTACGCCGCAGCCGACTTCATTCCGGCGTGGGAGATCATCGAGCCAGAACCCGCCGCGGCGCTGCTCGAGTATTACCAGGCGGCCGAGGCGGCGACCGGCATCGAGTGGGAGTATCTGGCGGCAATCAATCTGATTGAGACCGGCATTGGTCGAATCCATGGCCTCAGCAGCGCCGGCGCCCAAGGCCCCATGCAGTTTCTTCCAACTACCTGGGCCGAGGCAGGTATCGGCGAGGGCGACATCAACAGTCCGAGCGACGCCATCAATGGCGCGGCTCGGTATCTGGTTCGTCGCGGCGGCCCGGCTGACATGGCCGGGGCCATCTGGGGCTACAACAACTCAGACGACTATGTGACCGCAGTGCTGGCCTATGCCGAGCTGTTGCGTCAAGATCCCGGCGCCTATGCCGGCATATACAACTGGGAGATCTACTTCTATACCGAAGCCGGTGATGTCTGGCTGCCGGTCGGGTTCCGTACCGATGAACGAATCGACCTGGTCGACTTTCTCGCCGCCAACCCCTGGACAGCGCCGGACCCCGGCCTCCGCTAACGCCGA
>JBDNHG010000191.1:0-3046 GCA_041688925.1 Acidimicrobiales bacterium
AACGCCCATGATCCGACGAAGTCCTCGAACGCCAAGGGCGGCGCGATCGGCTTCAACTATGCCGAAGGCACCACCGAAGCCTTCATCGACGAGGCAACCTCGCTCTCGGCCGGTGGCCTGACCATCACGGCCACCCGCAAGGGTGCGATCGTTTCGCTGGCCGCTGCGGTCGGCGGGGCCAAGGGCAAGAACGGGTCGGCGTCGACCCTCTCGATTGCTGTGACCGTCACCAACTACAGCACCCGCACCAAGCTCGCCAACATCGCCGGGGCAACCGTCGTTACCGGCGCGACTCTGCTCGATGCCTACGATGACACCAACCTCGTGCAGGTCGGCGGCGCCGCATCGTTCGGTGGCAAGGCCGGGTACGGCGTCGGTATCGGCTTCGCCTACATCACCAACACCGTCAGCTCCACGATCGACTCGCTTTCGAACTTCAAGCATCTCGGCAACGTCGACGTCAAGGCTCGATCCGATGCCGTCATCGTCAGCGTCAGTGGTTCGCTGGGTGTTGTCAGCGGCGGTGGTACCGACGGCGGCAAGGCGGTCGCCGGCACGCTCTCGGTCACCTTGATCACCAATGAGCTGACCGCCCAAATCCTGTCGACCACGATGACGGCCGACTCGACGGGCAATGTTTCGGTGCTTGCCGATGACAACTCGTCGGTGTTCAGCTTTGCCGGCGGCTTTGCGATAAACACCACCTCGGGCAGCAGCACCGGCGCCTACGGCGTGGCCATCGCCTTCAACTTGTTGTCGAACACGATCAAGGCGAGCATCGAAGACTCCACGATTCGCACCTCGGGTACCGTTTCGGTCAGCGCAATCGAACACGGCCAGATCGTCACCATCGCGATCGGCGGGGCGGGCTCGAAGAAGTCAGCCATCGCGGGTTCGGCCGGCATCAGCATCTTGACCAACACGATCGACGCCATGGTCGACAACTCGACAATCGCATCCGGCGGCGCCGTGACGGTCTCGGCAAAAGACGATGCACTCGTCGTGGCCGTGACCGGCGGTCTCGGCGTCGCACTGGGCTCAACGGCCGGAACCGGCGTCGGTGTCTCGATCGGCTACAACCGAATCAGCAATGGCGTTGCCGCAACGATCACCGGGTCGACCGTCACCGCTGCGACTGGCGATGTGAAGGTGCTGGCATCGTCGACTTCGACGCTGGTCGGTATCGGGCTCGCCGGTGGTGGAAGCTCCCAGTCGAACGCCGGAGCAGGTGCAATTGCGATCAACTCGATCGCCAACAGCGTCGACGCCCACATCATTGGTTCGACGGTCCAGGCCACGGTCGGCAATGTCACGGTCAGCGCAAGCGAGGCCATGTCACTCGTGTCGGTGGCGCTGGCGATCGCAGGAACCCCGAAAGGCTCCGCCATCGGGGCGCTGTTCTCGTACAACTTCGTAGGCGGAGTCGACGAGCCAGTAGACCCCAACCTCATCTCGCTCATCGATGGGCAGGCCGAGGGAACCAAGTCCGTCACCGTGACCAACTCAGGCACCGCGACGGCAAGCAATGTCAAGGCATACATCGATACCTCGAAGATCACTGCGGGTGGCTCGGTATCGGTTCTGGCAGGATTCGACGATCCAACGGCACTCGTCGGCAGCCCTCTTCTCGGGCAAGCCAAAGTTGTCGATTCGGTGGCAATAGGCGACGACCAGATCGCTTTCGCTGCCGAGCATTTGTTGTCCGACGGTGACGAAGTCGTTTATCGCAAGGGCACCGGAACCGCTATTGGCGGTCTGGCCGACGGCGCGACCTACTACGCGATCGTGGTCGACGGCTTCACCATCAAGCTGGCGGCAACGAATGCCGACGCCACGGCGACCGTGCCGACCGCGATCGTGCTCACGTCTGCCGGTACCGGCAGCGGCCATGGCATCGCCGCCCGGGCGACCGAGCTGAGCCTCGCCGGAATCCAGGTCGAATTGCCGGGCGCAACGAATGGCAGCGGCCAGATCATCAGCGTGACCGCCGCCGGCGCCGGCGGAAAGAACACCGCGGGAGCGGGTGCGGTTTCGTTGAACTTCGTGCGCATGGATATCGACGCCCACATCTCGAACACCGGCGCCGGCCAGTCGATCACTGCCGGTGGCAATGTCAACGTGTTGGCCAACGACACCTCCAAGATCTTCTCGGGCACCGGCTCGCTGGCCATCTCGCTGGGCAAATCGGCCGCGATCAACGCATCGATCGGCGTCAACGACATCCGCAACTCGGTCGGCGCGCACATCGAAAATGCCACGGTCAAGTCGACAGCGGGCAATGTGACCGTCAGCGCAGTCGAGAACGCTCGCACCATCAACATCGTGGTGGGCGGCGCCGGGTCGAGCAAGGGCAATGCGTTCGGCGGATCGTTCGCCGCCAACACCATCGACAACACCGTGGCCGCATCGATCACCGCCGGATCCGACGTCGAAGCGGGCGGTTCGGTCTCGGTGCTCTCGAAGGACACTGCGGCGATCGCCACGCTGGCGGGCAATGTCAGCGTCTCGCTCAAGGGCAACGCCGCAGTCGGAATCGCGTTCGCCTACAACAACATCCAGGCCAGCGTCACCTCGCTGATCGACAACTCGATCGTCATCGCGGTGACCGGCAACATCAAGGTCGACGCAACCTTCGCCGAACCGACCGAGCTTCCGGCCGGCCTCGACTCGCAGATCGCCGCCCTCGCCGTTAGTGGTGCCGGCGGCAAGAAGATCGCCGGTGCTGGTTCGGTCTCGCTGAACTGGATTCGCAACAATGTCGAAGCCAAGATCGCCAACATCGGGAACCTGAACACGTCTGCTGGCCGCTTCGGTGGCAACGAGATCTTCGCTGGCGGCAAGCTCAGCGTCACCGCTAGCGACAATTCGACCAGCAATACCATCACCGGCGCCATCAGCATTGCCGGTATCGGCGCCGACGGTTCCTCCGGAGCGATCGGCGCATCGGTTTCGTACACCTATCTCGGTGGCGATCCGGGCAACCCCGGCACGACGACCAACAACCAGGTCCGTGCCGTCATCGAAAACATCAGCGGCACGGTCACCG
>JBDNHG010000192.1:0-6295 GCA_041688925.1 Acidimicrobiales bacterium
AGGAGTGTCGACGGCGACAGTGGCGCCGAGGATGGCCTCCCATGGCGCCACGGGCAGGTCAACGATCAGATTCCGTCCGTCAACCTTGAATTTTGGGTCGGGGCGCAGCTGGGCGACCAAGTACAGATCACCTGGAGCGCCGCCGTTGCGCCCCGGTGCGCCTTGTCCGGCCAAGCGGATCCGTTGACCATTGGTCACACCCGCCGGGATCGTGACGGTGTAGTTGCGAGATCCCGATGAGCCGGTGAGGCTGATCTTGTGCTTTCCGCCGGTATACGCGTCGCGCACCGAAAGTTCGACTTCGACTTCCTGGTCGGGACCTGGTCGCGGACCGCTTTGGCGCTGGCGAAACACATCGCCGAACAGGTCCTCGAACGACGCTGAATCACCCTGTGCGCCAAAGTCGACGAAGGGCCCAGCTGCTTGTGGACCGCCGCCATGCTGGCGCGCATTCTGAGCACGAGCCCATTGGGCTGGGTCGACATCGTCGGGTACCTTGCGAAAGTCTTCGCCGAACGCGTCGTAGCGGGCCCGTGAGTCAGGGTCCGACAATGTGTCGTAGGCCTCGCTGATGGACTTGAACTTGCTCTCAGCTTCTGGCGCCTTGTTGACATCGGGGTGCCAGGCTCGGGCAAGCTTGCGATAGGACCGTTGAATCTCATCGCCGGTCGCGGTGCGAGCAACACCCAAGACTGCGTAGTAGTCGCCCGAGGCCATCAGCTGCCCTCCACTGCCACCACAACCGAGGCAGCTCGCAGGAGATGTTCAGCGGTTCCGTAACCGGGCGTCACAACTGCGACGATCTGATTGACGGGCACCGCCTCGGTTGCGGGGACCGTGCTGATCACCTCGTGAATCGACGGGTCAAACTGGTCACCGACGCCGCCAAAGCGCTCATAGCCCAACGAGGCGAATACCGACACGGCTCGGTCAACAATCGAGCGGATGCCATCACCCATTGCGTCGCCGCCCGTTCCGGCGTGGTCAAGGGATCGGCCCAGATCATCGATGCTCTGAATCCACAGGGACAGGATTCGTTCGCGCTCATCGACTCGGCCACGCTCTACTTCGCGGCGAAACCGTTTCTGCAGATTGTCGAGGTCAGCAGCGGTGCGACGCCACTGGTCCTCGGCGTGTGCAAGCTGCACGGCAACGTCCGCGTTTGATGTGCCGCCTTCTGCGTCGTTGCTGTCATCAGCAAGCATTTCTGTTTCGGCAGGATCAGATGTCATGGTCGTCACTACCTTCAGTCGGTCGTGAAGTCGGCGTCGATGACATGGTCACCGGGGTGGTCTTGACTTCCTGGCGGAGCCCCAACCGTGGCTGGTTCAGCGGTTAGCCCATGGGCGATCTGTTGTAGCTCGCTGGTCGTCGACTTGATCTTCGCCAGGTCTTCGCTTCGATCTTCGACGAGCTGGCGGGCCTCGACGATAAGCAACTCGGCACGTGCCCGATCGTGCGCCGCCGCATCATCTCCGAGCTCTCCCAAGCGTCGTTCGATCTGGTACCCGGCGCCGTCGAGTTCATTGCGGGCGTCGATCAGTTCTCGCAGTCGCACGTCATCGGCACGGTTGGACTCAGCATCTGACACCATTCGGTCGATATCGCTTTGGTCCAGGTTGGTGCTTTCGCTGATGGTGATCTGCTGGGTTGCTCCTGAGCCCGAGTCTTTGGCCGACACATTGAGGATGCCGTTCGCATCGATATCGAAGGTCACCTCGATCTGAGGCTCGCCCCGTGGAGCGGGTCGAATACCTTCGAGGTGGAACCGTCCGAGCACTCGGTTGTCAGCTGCGGCTTCTCGTTCGCCCTGAAGAACTACTACCTCGACGGCGGGTTGATCATCGACAGCAGTCGTGAACGTTTCAGAGCGACGTGCGGGGATGGTGGTGTTGCGTTCGATGAGCTTGGTCATGACCGAACCCATTGTTTCGAGGCCAACCGAGAGTGGTGCTACGTCGAGCAGCAGCACATCTTTGACATCGCCCTTCAACACTGCGGCTTGGATCGCGGCGCCAGCGGCTACTACTTCGTCAGGGTTGACGGTCATGTTCGGCTCGTTGCCGCCGGTTAGGCGACGGACCAATGCCTGCACCGCAGGAATGCGGCTCGAGCCGCCGACGAGAATGACCTCGTCGATGTCGTTTGCGGTCAGCTTGGCGTCAGCCATGACTTGTTCGATTGGGCCTTTGCAGCGTTCGACCAGATCGTGTGTCTTTTTGTCGAACTCGGCGCGAGTCAAAGTTGCTTCGAGGTGTTTTGGGCCGCTGGCATCGGCGGTAACGAACGGAAGACTGATCTTGGTCTGAGTCACCGTTGACAGGTCGGTCTTGGCTTTCTCGCCGGCCTCATACAGGCGCTGTAGCGCCTGCGGATCGCCGCGTAGGTCGATGCCGTAGTTGTTCTTGAAATCGTCTGCCAGCCAATCGACGACGCGCCTGTCGAAATCGTCGCCACCAAGATGGGTGTCGCCAGCGGTGGCCCTGACTTCGATGACACCGTCACCGACATCGAGAAGGCTCACATCGAAGGTGCCGCCACCAAGGTCGAAGACCAGAATGGTTTCTGATTCGGTCTTGTCCATGCCATAGGCCAAGGCTGCGGCGGTTGGTTCGTTGATAATTCGCAGCACGTCGACGCCGGCGATCTTTCCCGCGTCCTTGGTTGCCTGGCGTTGCGCATCGTTGAAGTACGCCGGAACGGTGATGACCGCTTCGGTGACCTTTTCGCCTATGAATTTCGATGCGTCATCGACCAGCTTGCGCAGCACCTGCGCAGAGATCTCTTCTGGGGCCAGCGACTTGTCGCCAATCTGGATACGCACGGCATCGTCGGGACCAGCGATGACGTCATAAGAAACGGTGTCACGTTCATCGCCGACCTCGGCGAACCGTCGACCGACAAACCGCTTGGCTGAGGACACCGTTGACTTTGGGTTCATCACCGATTGACGGCGAGCGAGCTGCCCAACGAGGCGCTCGCCGTCTTTGGTGAACGCAACGACTGATGGCGTCGTCCTGTCGCCTTCGGCATTGGGGATGATGGTTGGTTGGCCACCTTCCATGAAGGCAACAACCGAGTTGGTGGTTCCGAGATCAATTCCTACTGCGCGTCCCATGGTCACTCCTGCGTCGGTGGGTAGTCATCACGATGACGACGCCAGCGACAATGTCTCAGGGTCAAAGGTCACCAGCTGTGAGTCATTGCGTCTGCCGCTTCAGCGTGAGCGCCCCAAGCCCCAGCGCTGCCAGCGTCATCAGAACAGTCACCATGAGATCGACGACGATGTCAGTCGAGACGCTCGGCTGGTCGGCCACACCGCGCAGCGCATCGTACGCGAAGGTCAGTGGCAGAACGCTCGAAACCAGTTCGAGCGGACGGGCCATCGCCGATCGTTGAACGAGCAGACCGCACAACAGGAATTGGGGCAGCAGGAAGGCAGGCATGAACTGAATTGCCTGAAACTCGGTGTTGGCGAACGCGCTGAAGAACAACCCGAGCGCCATGCCCAGCAACGCGTTAGAGATTGCGACGATGGCTGCCAACCACATCGGACCCGCTACCGCGAGCCCCAAAAGGCCGATGCCGATGCCAATGACAATGCCCGTCTGCACGCAAGCGACAAGACCGAACGCACCGGCATAACCGAGTAGCAGTCCTAGCCGGGTCGTCGGCAGCGACATGAGTCGTTCCAATGTTCCCGAACGACGTTCGCGCAACATCGCAATCGACGCGACCAGGAACATCGACACCAAAGGAAAGACGCCGATCAGCGGCAGTCCAACTCGTTGAAACACTTCTGGGCGGGCGTCGAACGCATAGCGCGTCAAGATCAGAAGCACACTCGGGACACCCAGCAAGAGAGCGAGCGTGCGACGATCGCGTACCAGCTGACGCACCACCCGTTGGGTTGTCGCCGTTGTTGTACGCCACATCATTGTGGGACGTCCGCGCCGACGAGTTCGAGGAAGGCCGCTTCGACGCTCTCGGTGTTGGTGCGCGTCATCAAGTCCTGAGGGGAACCAGTAGCAAGGATCTCACCTTCGCGCATCAGCACGAGCGCATCACACCGACTTGCTTCGTCCATCACATGGCTCGACACGACCAACGTTGAACCAGCTGTAGCGATGGCCGAAAACTGTTGCCACAGCTGTTGACGTAGGGAGGGGTCCAATCCAACTGTTGGTTCATCGAGCACGAGAAGCGGCGGCTCATTCAACATCGCGATTGCCAGCGACACCCGAGCGCGCTGCCCGCCAGACAGTCGTTCAACCAGCGAATCTTTCATCTCATCGAGTCGAACCGAATGCAGCAGCTGATCAACTCGATCGCTGCTCACGTTGAGAAGCCGTGCGAAGTAGTTGAGATTCTCGACGATCGTGAGATCGCTGTACACCGATGCGTCCTGCGTCATGTATCCCACATCGCCACGCTGAGCTGCATCGGCTGGAGACCGACCGAGCACGGTGACACCACCCGCGACATTGGCTTGGACGCCCACAATTGTTCGCATCAGGGTCGTCTTGCCGCAGCCGCTTGGTCCGATGAGCCCCACGACTATCCCGTGTTGAACATCGAAACTGATGTCGCGAAGAACACGCTGGTCACCGCGCCGCACCGACACATGATCCAACTGAATCGCTGCGGGCAGCGCCGCGTTCATTCTGGCCGTTTCCGAACGAGTCGAGGGATGCTGTTCATAGCCATTGTTGTTCCTGTGTTTCTGTCGTCGAGCTGTCTCTACCCGTGTCCTTCTTTGACGGTCATGTCCTCGACCAGCCCCTCGATTGCAATTTGTGCTTGCGGAGCGGGAGTCATCACATCCTCATCCAGCGCGCAGGTCTTCGACGACGGTGGTGAGCAGACCGGACGCACCGAAGCGAACCCGGCTTGGTTGGAGCCATGCCGGGCCCAAGGTGGCTTCGATGATCGCTAGGTAGCCGAGAGCATCGGCGGAGGTGCGGACGCCTCCAGAGATCTTCAGGCCGACTGGTTCGCCTCCCATCCGGGTGTGCTCGGCGATGGCTTCGGCCATCGCCAGCACCGCGACTGGGGTCGCTCCGACACTGGTCTTTCCGGTGGAGGTTTTGATCCAGTCGGCGCCGGCGTCCATGGCGAGTGTGGCGGCTTTACGTATCGCAGCTGGCGATGCGAGTTCTGACGTCTCCAAGATCACCTTCATGGCTCTTGGGCCGACTTGTTCTCGCATTGCACAGAGTTCGTCGGACACGAGCTCGTAGTCACCCACCAGCAAGGCTGCCCGGTTCAGCACAACGTCGATCTCGTCTGCACCCGCTTCGAAGGCTTCGGCGATATCGCTGAGTCGAACCGCGAGTGAGGACATGCCGCTGGGGAATGCCCCGGCAACCGATGCGACCGCGACACCGGAACCCTTGGTCAGCTCAGACGCGATGGCGACAAGATTTGGGTACACGCAGACTGCCGCTGTGGGTCCAACTGTTGCGTCGGCTGGGTCTGGTCGCCGAGCTTGGGCGCACAGCGCTCGAATTCGACCGTTGGTGTCGTCGCCGGCCAGGGTCGTGAGGTCGATGCTCTCGATCACCAGACGCAGCGCTTGGTCACGAGAGATATCGGCTGGTGCGCCGGCGAATAGTGTCATGGCGCGGGCCTCGAGGTCTGCATCGGCGTCTGGCGAGTCGAGATCTTGCGTGGCCTTCGCTCGCTCAGGGTCACCGACCAGCGAAGTCAGCTCGTTGAGCACATTCGCAAGGTGGCCGTGCGCGGTTGCGCGTGCCTCATGGAGTTCTTCAGACATCGGCCGCCAGAACTCTGCGTACAGTTTGAGCTTGGGTTCGGTGCCACTTGGGCGGATGATGACTCGGCCCGCCTGGATGTGAAGCACGAGCGCGTCGGTCGGTGGAAGCGGCCCGCCAGCGTTGAGCAGGTCGTCTATTTCGGTAACCAGATGGCCGGCGAGCTTGTTCGGCGGCGAGCTTCTCAGCCAGCTCATGATGTCGGCAGCAGCGGGGCCTTGCGTTTCGAATCGAACGGCTCGTTGGCCGGAAATGTGAACCCCGTGGCGCACGTGCAGATCGTCGAGCGCATCGCCGAGGGTCCTTCCCTGATCGGCGAGAGCTCCTGCGAGCTCCGCGGCAACCAGTGCAGCGCTGATGCCGTCCTTGTCACGGACTTCGCCTCCGACTGCGTATCCAAGGGCTTCTTCGTAACCCAGAATGAAGTCGGCATCGCCATGTTGTTCCTGGGCATGCATGATCCACTTGAAACCGGTCAGGGTCTGTTCGTATTGTGCGCCGTGGAGGTCTGCGATCTTGGC
>JBDNHG010000193.1:0-3157 GCA_041688925.1 Acidimicrobiales bacterium
AGGCGCCTTTCACCCGATGCACCTGCACGGACAGTTCTTTCAGGTCGTCGCTCGCAATGGGCAGCCAGTGCGAGAAGGTCATTATCGCGACACGGTGTTGCTCAGCGCGGGCGATGTCGTCGACATCGTCGTGGTGCCCGCCGATGCCGGCGTATGGGCATTGCACTGCCATATTCAGTTGCACGCCGAGTACGGCATGTTGGCCCTCTACGAAGTCAAGTAGTCAAGCGGGTGACTATGACCGAAACGGCAATTGCGCAATCTGTTGACCAAGGCGCCGGAACACACCGCTCGATATCCGAGACCGTCGCCGAGCCGAGCCTTCCCCGGACGGCAACCAAATCGCGCGGATGACCGGCCGATTCTGATTTGGTATTGGGCACCGAATTGAGCGATCTGTCGGGCCCACGCTCCCGACGTCGAGCAGTTTGCTCGAGACAATGAAGAGATTCTCCAGGTTGTCGGTGTCGGTTCTCAGTCCGATTTCGAGGAGGTCCAACAATTCCTCAGCGACGCTCCGATGGAGACAGTCGCGATGCTGTGGGAGGCAACGGGCAACATCTGGCGGATCAACAGTGTGCGAACCAACTCTGCCATGCAGCTCTACAGCTACGACCTGTCCCAACAATCGGGCATCATCTTCTTCAATGACCACGGTCGAGGTGTTGTGCTCGACGCTGCCATCCAGATCCCGTGGGCGCCGGTCAGCTGGCTTGACTGACGAGACTGTCGATGACATGGCGAGGTTTTGTTATTCGCCGGGCGTCGCTCCGGTGTATGCGAAACCGCCGGTGCCCTGGCCATCGACCCAGGATGTGAACCGGATGTCGATGTAAATGTCGTCGGAGATCAGGTGTAACACCGCATCCTGGTCTACCGCTCTCGCCGGACGCTTGAACTCGAGCGAGGCGAACCAAGGTAGAAAGTCGAGTTCGCCGAGGGCTGCCGTTGCGCCATAGGCCCATTCAGTGTCGACCGGGCTCAGGCCCTGCTTGCCGGCGGATTCTGTCTCCACGACAGCGTTGAAGATACCGGAGTTCGATCCACGTGTAAGTGCGACGTTTGGCGTGATCTGATCTGTCGAACAGGCCGCGCAGGTATTGGTGGAGGTTGTCGCTGGACAACTCCAGACCGTCGCTCCTTCGCCAACCAAGACCAGCTCGAAGGCATCAGCAGCTGTACTTTCTATCTTGAGCGTGGCGGTGCGTTCGCCCTCATCGATTGGCGTAAACACGATCGACAAGGACGTGTTGGCTCCAGGGCCGAGCGTTGCTGTCTTCAAGGCGCTGACCTCGAACTCCTCCGTAGCGGTGCCACCAATGCTGACGGAAATGTCTTCGAGCTGCGCGCTCAGCTCGAGGGGGGGGGTTGTCACTCTCGCCGTTCGTTGGTGCGGTGGCGGTTGCTGTCGAGATTTCCAGCTCGGCGTCCGTGCCGTAGCGAAACGATGCTTCAAACCTTGGTTCAGATGAATATGCCAATCCCCGCACGGTGACGGTGCCTTTGTCGATGGTTATCGTTGGTGTCGTCACCGCGGGCCCGCCGAGGAGTTCGGCATGCAACCGCCGGGGCTCCTCGATGCTTTCATAGAGGCGGAGTTCACCAATTGCGCCGGCGAAGAACCGGTTGTTTGGTGACCCAATGCAGTAACTGGACGCCGATTCAGCGTCGGTGCCGATGACGAAACCGTTCGCGTTGGTGATGCCCGAGCGCTCGTCTGGTGTCTCGACCTCGCCCACCTGCTCGGCGTCCACGAAGAACCGAGCGATCGCATCGCCGCCGACCGGCTTGGATTCCCATGTCATGATCATGGTGTGAGCTTCGCCGTCCACGATATTTACAGCTGGTGACACGTCGATTGGCGAGCCAAAGAACGCCTGAGCGTTTCCGGCAGCGCCATAGGTCAGACCCAGTCGTTGACGGGGCCCGGCGAGTCGCCATTGAAGGGCCCGGGTAGGTTCCACCATCGATCGTCATCGATGCCAGATGCTGGCTCGGTCGCCTCGAACAAGGCAACAATGGTCAGTTGAGAGCCTCGTCGCGTACGTGCACGTAGTGCGTCGTGGCTCATCCCGGTCTTTCGCCAGCTTTATACGACATCCTGTAGTAGTGGTCATATGGTGCGCTCAAAAGACCCGGTTCGACGGGCGCTGGAAGGGTCGGCGAGTGTCTATCCGGCGATGCCGTCAGGCGTGGCCACTGCAGGCGGAGCGTGCGCTCATGGCTAGAGCGATGAGGTGGCTCGTGAGATTGTGGCCCCTTTGGTTGGCAGCGGTGGCCCTCGTCATTGGACTTCTCTACGGCTGGGAACTCGCCGTTGGCTGCCTATGGTTTGGTGCCTCCCTCGCCGCACTGGTCTGGGTTTTGCGATCCTTTCGAGGGGACAGGGCGGCAGGGCCGCCCGAGTCCGGTTAGAGGTAGTCGTCGCGTTCGCGAGTTTGACCGCGCTGCGTGTGGACTCGCCACGGGCAAGGATGAGTGGCTCCGTCGAGCTCCTTGTAGTTGCATATTGCAACTCGATAGTTGTAATATGCAACTGTGTCTGACAAGCCCACCGAACAAGTAGTCGACAATTTCGTTGGTTTCATCCACGCGTTTGGCCTGCTTCGCAGCGACACAACGCCGTGCGGTCAGGCGATGTCGGTCTCAACAGCACATGCGCTGTGTGAGTTGATGAACCACCCCGCATCCAATCAACGAGACTTGGCGAGCCGACTTGGACTCACTGCCAGTAGCGTCAGCCGACTCGTGGATCAGCTCGAAGCAAAGCGGTGGGCCCAACGCATCGAAGATGACGACAGCACCGATGGGCGGATCCGACTCGTTGCGCTGACTCCCGAAGGGGTGAGCGTCGCCCAGCAAGTATTGCGAGCACGCGCCACCCGATTCGACAGCCTGCTCGAGGCTGTCCCCGTCAACAAGCAACCCATGGTCCTCGAGGCCCTCCAACTACTGGAAGAGGCCGCCCGTGTCACGAGTTAGCATCCGCGTCGCTGCCGTAGGCGCCGCACTGATACTGGTGCTTTCCAGTTGTGGCAGCGATGACTCCGAGATAGCCGAGCGTCAAGCCCAAGTGGCTGAAAATGGAGCGCAGGTCATGCCCTTCAATTTGGATGCAACGACACATGTCTTCACCGAGACTTCCACTGGTGGGGAC
>JBDNHG010000194.1:0-5864 GCA_041688925.1 Acidimicrobiales bacterium
GGCGGCCCGTGCCGCCGGCTACACAATCGTCGGCCTCGAGCTGGCCGATCAGGCGGTTCCGATACACGAGGCCGAACTGCCGACGCCGCTGTGTTTGGTGATCGGTCACGAAGACCGTGGGCTGTCGAAGACGGCCCTGGCCGAATGTGACCAGGTCGTGTTTTTGCCTCAGCTCGGCCGAATCGGCTCGCTGAATGTCGCGACGGCTGCATCAATTGCGATGTACGAAGCCCGCCGGCAGTTCTTCACCGCCTAGGATCTATGCACGACACATTTGCCCGGTTTGCGAGGCCAGACCTCCTGGAGCGCTAGCGAGCGGCTCCGAAGGAGCAGCATGCACCCGCAATCACGCAAGCATTCGTGGTGGCGATACTCGTAAATGCGCTCGGTTAGTGGACGGCGATTCGCAGGCGATCATCGCCTCGATCGATCTGTGCCAGTTCGCTGACCAGAGTGTCGACCGACTGCGAGCGCAGCAGCCAACGATCGTCGTTCGGGCCGAGCACATCGAGGCCGATAGGACGACCGAGGCGATCGATGAAGGCGGGCGCCCCGGCTCCTGATATCTCGGCCTGTGCTACCGCTGGTGGCCAGCCCATTTCTTTGGCCTGGAGAGCAAGCGCCTGGTTGAGCTGCGCCGGATCGCCACGACGCGCTGCGTCGGGCACGCGGTGTTCGCCTAGTCGGGTCTGCACCACCACCCTGCCTCCGTCTCGGCGCGTACCCACGCGTCGACACGCCAGAATCAACAGCGCCATCGCTTCGGCCTCGGCTTGTTGGCGCAGAGCGGTCAGGTGCTGGTCAAAATCGAGGAACGCAACGGTGCTCCACCGCTCGCTCCGACGTGTCGGGCCACGCAACAGCGCTTCGGTACCGATCACGATGCGTGCATCGGCATCGGTCGACTCAGACGCCGTCACCTCGCCGACCGTCTCGCCGACCAAGGCGCTGAGCTCTTCACGAGCGCGGGACACACCAAGCACGAGATTCTTGAGTCGAGCACCGCCACACGATGCACAAACGGGCGGCCGCTGCTCGCCGCACCGCGAACAGGTCAGCGTCGAATCGCCGACCTGGCGCACCGCTCCTTGGCACCGGTCACAATTCGCGAGCTCGCCGCAGCTCACGCACGCAAGGAGCCGCACTCGACCCGTTCGATTGAGGATGCAGGCGACGCGGCCGGGCCGGTCGAGTACGCGAACGAGTTCTTCGCTGAAAAGACCCAGCCGGCCTGGTTGTTCCGCTCGCCGGTCGATGACTTCGACCGCTGCCCAGCCTGCATGTTCGACCTTGCGATCAGATTCGAGCAACGGCAACGCTTGCGTAGCCTCGACCGACGGTGACGGCGATACGAGCACGCACGGCACCTCGGCACGGCGAGCACGCTCGACGGCGACCTCACGGGCATGCCACGTCGGCGTGCGTTCTTCGCGATAGGCGTCGTCGTGTTCGTCGAACACGACAATCGCCCCCATTTCATGAACCGGCCCCAGTGTCGCGGCACGAGTGCCGACCACAACGGCGCCGGCCGCAGCGCGGGCCCAGTCGTCTGGCAGCAAAGCAACCGCGACGTTTGCTCGCCGAAGCCGTTGGGCCAGCTGACCCGCTTCGTCGATCGTGGGCATGAGCAACAGCGGATTGCCTCGTGCAACCGCAGCGAGTACCAGCGGCCACCGATCTGCTGCCGGCGCAACACGTGTGACCGACCCGCTGCCGTCGAAGGCACGATCGGCCCACGGCTCGGTAGCACCCTCCCAGCGGGCGACGACGGGCGAGGGCAGTCGATAGACGTTCTTGGGCGGCGACGCAGTGCGCAGCGCCTTGGCCGGAGCTCCAACCCATCGGTAGGCCAGCCAGTTGGCCAGCTCGATCACCGACGCGTCAGGGCCCCTGCCCGACCATTTCTGCACCAGCCGCAGCTCGACATCGACGGCCGGCTCAGGGTCGAGTTCTGTGACCCAGCCCGCAACCCTGCGTCCGTGTAGTTCGACCCGGACCCGACTGCCGACCTGCAGCTCGACGTCGCCGCCCGCGCGCCAGGTTTCGGGCACGGCATAGTCGAACGCGCGATTCAGCGCTGCAACGTCGGGTTGAACCCGAACGACGCTCGGAAGCAAGTTGTGCGGCGGGATCGCCCGTGACCTGTCGGCTACAGACCGAGCGCCGACTTGAGTTCGTCGACTCGGTCGAGGTTTTCCCAGGTGAAGCCATCGCCCTCGCGGCCGAAGTGGCCGTAGGCCGCCGTCTGCTTGTAGACGGGTCGCTTGAGATCGAGGTCACGCAAGATGGCACCAGGACGGAGGTCGAAGACCGCGCTCACTGCGGCTTCGATAGCGGTCGGGTCGACTTTTTCGGTACCGAACGTTTCGACCATCACCGACATGGGGTGTGCAACGCCGATGGCGTATGCGACCTGTACTTCGCATCGATCGGCGGCGCCGGAAGCAACGACGTTCTTTGCAACCCAGCGAGTGGCATACGCTGCAGAACGGTCGACCTTTGATGGGTCTTTGCCGCTGAATGCGCCGCCGCCGTGGCGAGCCATGCCGCCATAGGTGTCAACGATGATCTTGCGGCCGGTCAAGCCGGCGTCGCCAACTGGGCCGCCAATGACGAAGTTGCCGGTCGGGTTGACGTAGATCTCGTAGTCATCGTCGGCGAACTGCTCAGGAACGACCGGACGGATGACATGTTCGATCAGATCGGGGCGAATCATGTTGTCGCGGCCGATGCCCGGATTGTGCTGGGTTGAGATGACCACGTTGGTCAACTCGACAGGAATACCGTTCTCGTAGCGGAACGTGACCTGTGTCTTGCCGTCGGGTCGTAGATACGGCACGGTGCCCGCCTTGCGCACGGTTGCGAGCCGTTCGGCCATGCGATGCGCCAGGTGAATCGGCAGCGGCATGAGCACATCGGTCTCGCTGCACGCGTAGCCGAACATCATGCCTTGGTCGCCGGCGCCCTGCTTGTCGAATTCGTCTTCTTCGCCTGAGCCGCCGGAGCGAACTTCTTCGCTGGTCGTCACACCCTGGCCGATATCGGGTGACTGCTCGTCGAGCGATACGAGCACGCCAACAGACTTGCCGTCGTAGCCGATGTCACCGTTGTCGTAGCCGATCTCGCAGATCGTGTTTCGCACGATCGATGGGATGTCGACATAGGCGGTCGTTGTGATTTCGCCGCCGACGACGGCTAGGCCGGTCGTTACGAACGTCTCGCACGCCACCCGACTCTCGGGATCTTCGGCCAGCAGTGCGTCGAGGATCGAATCTGAGATCTGATCGGCCATCTTGTCGGGGTGGCCCGCGGTCACTGACTCAGACGTGAACGAGTAAGAAGACATATGTTCTCCGGGGGTGCGTATTGACTATGTTGCGTTCGGGGTTCGCGCCGCAACGACGGCACGAAGAACAGCCCGGGCGACGTCGGTCTTTGACGTCAGCGCGAGGCTATCGCGTAGGCCTTGGTGGCCCACGATCGTAACGATGTTGGTGTCGTGGCCGAACCCGGCGCCGGGTGCCGAAACATCGTTGGCGATGATGAAATCGGCGCCTTTCGACGCAAGCTTGCGTTCGGCGTTGGCGAGGAGGTCGTTGGTCTCGGCTGCGAAGCCAACCAATTGCTGTCCGGGGCGTTTGCGGCTGCCGATGTCGGCCAGGATATCGGTGGTGCGCTCGAGCGACAGCGTGGGCACGCCACCCGACTTCTTGATCTTGATGTCGCTGGGATCGGCGGGCCGAAAGTCGGCAACGGCAGCAGCCATCACCACGATGTCGGCTCGTTCTGACCCGGCGAGTACCGCCTGATGCATTTCGGCGGCGGTGTCGACGCGCACGACATCAACGCCCGCAGGAACGGGGAGGTCAACGGTGGTGATCAGTTCGACGTCGGCGCCAGCGCTCCGTGCCACCTCGACAAATGCGTAGCCCTGTTTGCCGGTTGAGCGATTTCCGATGAACCGAACCGGATCGAGCCGCTCGCGAGTACCGCCAGCGGTTACCAGCACCCGCAATCCGGTGAGGTCGAGGTCGGAGGGGTGCAGCACGTCGACAACCGCCTGGACGATTGTGGCCGGCGCAGCGAGCCGACCCTTGCCGATATCGCCGCCTGCCAGGCGTCCTTCTTCGGGAGCCACGATGTAGGTGCCGCGACGCCGTAACAGCGCGATGTTGTCGGCGATGGCGGGGTTCTCCCACATTTCGGTGTGCATTGCTGGACAGACGACGACCGGAGCGCGCGTAGCGATCAGCGTGTTCGTCAACAGATCGTCGGAGATGCCTGCGGCATAACTGCCGATAACCCGGGCCGTCGCGGGGCAGACCAGAATGAGATCGGCTTCTTGGCCAAACTTCGTATGTGGGATTGGACCGCTCCAGTCGTCCCACAAGCTGGTGTGCACTGGCTCGGACGCCAGTGCCGAGAACGTCACCTTGCCGACAAAGCGTTCGGCATTCTCGGTCAGTATCGGCACGACGTACGCGCCTGCATCGACAAGGCGACGGCAGACCTCGATCGCCTTGTACGCCGAGATTCCCCCGCTGACGCCGAGGACGATACGTTTGCCGGTCAGATCCGAAGTCACAGAACGCTCATGGTAGATGCCTTCGGTTTATCACCAACGTGCGTGATCAGCGGTCCTTGCGGTCCTTGCGGTCTTTGCGCTCTTTTTCTGCGGCTGCTGCGGCTTCGGCGGCAGCTGCCCGAGTCTCGGCCTCGGCCTGCTCGGCGGCAGCAGCAGCTGCGGCTTCGGCGGCGGCGACGACAGCGGGGTCACCCATAACGATCTTCTTGGCGCCGATTTCTTCGAACGCAATGGTGAGCGGCTTGTGCGCTACCGAGGTCACCTGCGGCGGGATCGATGCCCCGAGTCCGCCACCCAGCTGGCCGAAATAGGCATTGATCTGGCGTGCACGCTTTGATGCAAGCGTGACGAGCGAGAACTTTGAGCCGGTGGCCTCGAGGAGCGATTCAATCGGAGTCCCCATCATCGAGTCGTGATCTTGTGCCATGTCAAATCCTGCTGTCTCGGGGCGTGAAGCTGTCTTACGCTAGCAGCCAATCATGACAAATCAGCGTCATGGTCCCACCGCAGACCGTGATTATCGATACGAATCGATGATGGCGGCAAGCTCGGCGACGGTGGATTCGACATCATCGTTGATGACTATGGTGCAGCCCAGGTCGGCGGCAGCGGCCCGCTCGGCGACCGCAGTGGCCAGTCGTTGCGCAACTCGGTCTTCGCTATCGCCACGGCGTCGCAAACGCACTTCTTGTTCTTCGACCGACGGTGTGTCGAGGAACAGCAGCACCGCGCTGTCGTCCATGGTGCGTATTTGCGCCGCGCCTTGCACGTCGATTTCGAGCAAAACATCGCTGCCCTCGGGCGGTGCCGGAACCGGGGTGCCCTGCAGATAGTCGAGGAACTCAACCCATTCTAGGAAGCCGTCGTTCTCGACGTGCGAAACAAAGGTCTCGCGGTCGACGAAGTTGTACGCATCGTGAGCCTCGCCGGGGCGTGGGTCGCGTGTTGTCCACGATCGGCTCAACCACAGGTTGTCGACGACACCGAGCAGTCGGTTGACGACTGTCCCTTTGCCAACTCCGCCTGGCCCAGACAGCACGAACGTCACCGACGCGTGTTCTAGACCCTCTGCCATCGAGAGAGCTTAGAAGAATTGCGGCACGGCGCCACTACTCGGGCTGGGAGAATGCCTCGATGACGGCGCCGCGTCTGTCGGTCGGCACTTCATCGAGCCAGATCGCTTCGTCGAGGCCGAGATCGGCCATTGTTCGCCGAGCTCGCACCTTGCCGATTCCGGGCACCGCTTCGAATACCTTTACGGCAAAACAACGCCCGGTGA
>JBDNHG010000195.1:0-2958 GCA_041688925.1 Acidimicrobiales bacterium
CACTACGATCCTCGGGTGAAGGGACGTGCATGTATCCGATCGTCAAGGTGACCCAGCCCGGTCGCTCGCAGCTCTACATCACGATTGCCGAACCTCTCGTCTTTGGTCGCGAGTGCGACGGTCTATTGCTGGCCGACGACAAGGTGTCTCGTCAGCACCTGCGCCTGAGCCCCGCCGGAAGCAGTGTGCTCGTCACCGACCTCGGCAGCACGAATGGTTCCTTCCTCGATCAAAAACGCATCAACGGCGAAGCGAACCTCGTCGTCGGGTCGACGCTCACCCTTGGCGACACGGCCATAACCGTCGAGACACCCGTGCCACCGGCACCCACCGGGCAGACCACACGCCGCGACATCGGCGGCACTATCGTGGCCACCCTCGACCCCAGCTCGGCAAATCAGCTACAGCCGCCGGCGGTGCGCGCAAGCGACCAGGTTGTTCGACCGGCCATGGCGTCCGACGAGACTCGACGCACCAGCATGGACGAGCTCGTGGCCAGTTTCGGCGGCCAGATCGCGTTACCCAGCGGCAGCGCCGACGACACCGTGACGATCATGTTCAGCGATATCGAGTCGTCGACCCAGTTGGCACTCAGGGCTGGTGACCAAGGCTGGTACGAGATCCTCACCTGGCACAACAAGCTTGTTGAACAGCGCGTCGCAGCCCACGCCGGCTTCATCGTCAAGAACCAGGGCGACGGCTTCATGATCACCTTCAACAGCGCGCGCCGAGCCATCATCTGCGCGTGCGAGATTCAACAAGCACTCCACCGGCAGGCAGTCGCAGATCCCGCCAACGCAGTGCGGGTACGCATTGGCATGCACACCGGCGAGGCCATCCGTCAAGACTCGGGCGACCTATTCGGGCGCCATGTGATCATTGCTGCTCGCGTTGGCGCTTTGGCCAATGGCGGCGAAATTCTGGTGTCGTCGATCGTCCGCGAAATCGCATCTGCACGCGGCGACCTGCACTTCGGCGACGGCAACATCGTCGAGCTCAAAGGCGTCGGCGAACAGACGGTGTACCCCGTCTTGTGGGGCGCGGAGCTTCCGACTTCCTGACACCGCAGACGCGTCGCCAGCGGGGCAGACGTTGGAGTCAGCGTCGCACTGTGGCGACCGTGATGCGCTTGAGCCGACGTCGTCGTCGCCAGCGCCGATACGCCTCGCCCAACGCAAGTAAACCCACCGCGGTTGCGACCGCCGTTGTAGCGATCGTGGCGATCGAAGCCGGCGTCTGCACGACCAGCATCGCCACTACCGCGAGGCCTGCACCGGCGATTGCACCGCTGATGACGAGGCCCACATAGGGCGAGATCCGCACCCGGCGTGACCGCATGCCGCGCAGGTTTGATTGCACCGATGCCAGGCCGCCTAGTGCGATCATGGCGGCGGCAATGAACGGTGCTGTCGGGTACACGCTGTTCGACGACCGCACCGGGAACGATGCAGCGCCGGCAGCATCGGCCGTCAATTCAATGACGCCGGCACCGCTGTATTTCAGGTAGCCGGGATCGATGGCACCGTCCTCGATTGGCGCCGTGCCAATCGGAATACCGAGGAATGAGGCCGACACAGATTCACCGGGCACTCCGTCGACTTCGAACGGTGCGGTCAGGTCGACTTCGATGGGTTCGCCGGCGCGCTGCACGACTTGACCGTTGACAAGAGCGGCAACCGACGCACCCGGCACCGGATCAGAACCAACACCGGTCAGCGCCAACAGGACCGCTGCGACCAATGCGACGACCGCGATCAGAGCCGGCAGGGCAGGCGACCGTGGCGATCGCACTTCGGCCAGGTTGAACATGTCGTCGGGGACGAGTTCATTGAGGTTGGCGCCACCGACCCGTTGCTTTTGTTGCGGGATGATCGGTTGCTGTTGGGCAGGCGGAATCGTGGGCGCTGGGGTGGGTATCGGCGCGCCTGGCTGCGGTATGGCCACCGGGTCGATGCTCGTGGCGCGCATATCGCCGGTTGGATGGGCGGCGGTTGGTGCGTTCGGTTCGTCTTTGACAGCGTCTTGTCGCGGTTCACGCTCGTCGGGGTCGACGGCCCTGCTGCGCTTGAGTGCGCTTCCGCCGGTTGTGCGAGATGCCTGCTCGATCGCAGCGCTGCCGCGCACCGTCGTGCCCGCTTCGGACATCCACTCGGGACCCCAGGTTTCGGCTGCGGCCTGGCCCAACGCAACGCCGAACGATTCGGCGGTCGCGAATCGTTCGGTCTCGCTGCGCTCGAGCGCGTGCATGGCGACTTCGGCGATGGCGCCGGGGATCGACGGCCCAACCGCCATGATCGGCACCGGGTCTTCGTTGAGCCGAGCGGTGGCCATTGCCATGGCACTGTCAGCGTTCGGGAAGGGCAACGAGCCGGTGAGCATCTCGTAGAGCATTGCGCCCGACGCGTAGACGTCCGCAGGCGGCCCGCAGCTGCGACCTTCGGCCTGTTCGGGCGACATGTATGCCGGCGTGCCAACAATGGCGCCCTCCATCGTGCCCATGGTTGCGTCGCCGGTGAGCACCTGAGCAATGCCGAAGTCGGTGACCTTGAGCTGCCAATCATGGGTGAAGATCAGGTTCTCGGGTTTGATGTCGCGGTGCATGATGCTGCGATCATGGGCGTGGTGAACACCCGCCAGCGTGGCGAGTACGAGCCCACATGCCCGTGGTGCTGCCAAGCCGTGATGCAAGAATTGATCCCAGACGGTGCCGTTCGGCAGGTGTTCCATGACGATCGCCAGATGGCCGTCGCGGTCGACGAAATCGTGAATGACGACGATATGGGGATGGTCCAGGGCGGCAACGACGCGCGCTTCGGTCAAGAACCGTTCGCGGACCGTGGTATCGGCAGCAAACGATGGGGCAGCTCTTTGATTGCAACCAGCCGGTCGAGCGCCCGGTGGCGCCCGAGGTACACGATGCCCATGGCACCGCGACCCAACTCTTTGGTAATCTCGTAG
>JBDNHG010000196.1:0-3440 GCA_041688925.1 Acidimicrobiales bacterium
CGTTTGGTTCGTGGTCTCGACTATTACACCCGAACGACGTTCGAGTTCGCCTCGACGGCGCTGCCCGGTGCCCAGAACGCCATCGGCGGCGGCGGCCGCTACGACGCGCTGGCCGCGGACCTCGGCGGGCCTGACACACCGGGAATCGGTTTTGCGCTCGGCGTCGACCGCATCCTGCTCGCCTGCGACGAAGAAGGCACATTTGTCACGCCCGAGTCGCTGATCGACGTGTTTATCATCGACGTGACCGGTGGCGACGAGGCCTCGGTTCTCGGCGGTCGGCTTCAAGCGGCCGGGATCGCGACCGATCGCGCCTACGATGCCCGGTCGATGAAGGCGCAATTCAAAGCCGCCGACAAGAGCGGCGCACCACTGGCCATCGTGATCGGCGACGACGAACTCGCTGCCGGAACCGTACAAATTCGCACGCTACGAGGCGACGAACGCGAGCAGATCTCGGTCGCTCGCACCACACTGATCGAAGAACTCGAGAAGAGACTGACATGAGCGACGAAGAAACTCCACTACCCACCGAAGCTGAAGCCGAATACGAAGGCGAGTACGACGACTATGACGAGTACGACGACGGGCAAGACCTGTCGGGTGCCCGTGGCATGCGCACCGACTATTGCGGTGAGCTGACACCCGACGACGTCGACCGTGAAGTCACGTTGTGCGGCTGGGTCGACAACCGCCGTGAACACGGCGAGAAGTTAGCGTTCATCGACCTACGCGACCACACCGGCATCATCCAGTGTGTCGTCGACGAGAAGCACGATCTGCGGCGTGAATACGTCGTCCAGATCACCGGCACGGTCGTCGCTCGTCCCGAAGGAATGGAGAACCCATTCCTCGACACCGGTGCGATCGATATTCAGAACTGCACCGTCGAGGTACTGAACAAGTCAGAGACGCCGCCGTTTATGCTGAACAGCCGCCAAGACATCGACGAGACGCTGCGGCTCAAGCATCGCTACCTCGACATGCGTCGCGAGCGCATGCAACGCAACCTGCGCTACCGCTCGGTCGTGCAGAGCGCCGTGCGCGGTGCAATGGAAGACCAGGGTTTCACCGAGATCGAAACGCCGCTACTCATCGCGTCGACACCCGAAGGCGCACGCGACTTCGTGGTTCCGAGTCGCCAGCAGCCCGGCACGTTCTACGCGCTTCCGCAGAGCCCCCAGATCTTCAAGCAGCTCTGCATGGTCGGCGGCATGGACCGCTATTACCAGATCGCCAAGTGTCTGCGCGACGAAGACCTGCGCGCCGATCGTCAGTTCGAGTTCGCGCAGCTCGATGCCGAGGCAAGCTTCGTCGGCCAAGAAGAAGTCATCGAATTCATCAGCTATGCGATCGCAGCAGCGACCGATGCCGTGCGCGGCGTGTGGCCCGAAGACATCCCGCAGATGACCTATGCCGATGCCATGGAATTCTATGGCAGCGACAAGCCAGATATCCGCTTCGACATGACCCTCGTCGAGCTCACGCCGCTGTTCGAAGGCACCGAGGCCAACGTCTTCAAGACCGATTGTGTCAAGGGCATCGTGGCCAAGAACGGCGCCGAAGAGGTCGGCCGCAACCGCATCGATGAACTGACCGAGATGTGCAAGAAGTGGGGCGCCAAGGGTCTGGCGTGGTTCCGGGTCGGCGACGAGCTCGAACTCGATGGCGGCCTGACCAAATTCATGAGCGCCGACGAACTGTCAGGGCTGCCACAGATGCTCGGAGCCGAGCCTGGCGACCTCATCTTGCTGCAATCCGGCGAGCGCCGTCAGGTCAACGACGTGCTGGGTCGGCTTCGTCTCGAACTGGGTCAGCCACCGGTCGACGAGGGCCTTGCGTTTGTCTGGATCGTCGAGTTCCCCATGTTCGAGTCGATCAACGACAACGGCGATCCGGTTGCCGCCCACCACCCGTTCACCATGCCGCACCCCGACGACGTCGATTATCTGGTGCGCCAAGGCGGCGAGTCGATGCTCAAGATCCGCTCGCAGGCCTATGACCTGGTGCTCAATGGCTGGGAACTCGGTTCGGGCAGCGTTCGAATCCATGACCCAGAGATCCAGCGACGCGTATTCGCCGCGCTGGGTATGAGCGACGAAGAAGCCCAAGAGAAGTTCGGCTTCCTGCTCGACGCGTTCAGCTATGGCGCACCACCACATGCTGGTTTCGCCTTCGGTATCGATCGGCTCACCGCGCTGCTGCTCGGCGAGAGCAACATTCGCGAAGTGATCGCGTTCCCCAAGACCCAATCGGGCAGCGACCCGCTGACCAATGCGCCGACGCCGATCTCTGATGATCATCTGAAAGATCTTGGTCTTCGCGTTCTGCCGCCGGCCGAGTAACGCCTGACCGGTTTCTCGAGCCGAGTGTGGCCGCCAGCGGCCACACTCGCCCCAGGAATCCGGCATGCTGATGTCTTGGAGTGCAGCCAGTGCGGTGTAGCGATGGAAGAAGGCCGGGCCGAGGTGCACAACTCGCCAGGCACGGTTTTCTTCAAGACATGGTCACTTCAGGATCTGTACTGGTACGACAAGGACGCAAAACGCAAGTCTCGACGACGGCTCGTCGAGAGTGATCAGGCGCGTCCTGCCTACGGCTGTAAAGCCTGCGGCCTGGTCACAATCGATACGACGGCTGAACTCGAGCCGCGCCGGCGCCGGCGCAAGCGCTCATGACGAGTCGCAGCGGCGACCGCATGGTCGCCGTTGTCGTACCCATCGGCCAGACTGAATCGGTGAATATTCAATGAGCGCTGACCTTTTCGCCGCAGCCGCCGAACAGCGGCTCGAACGACGACAACCGTTGGCGTCGCGCATGCGGCCGATTCGACTCGACGACATCGTGGGCCAGAAACACCTACTTGGCCCCGGTAAACCCTTGCGTCGTCTGATCGAAGCCGACCGTCTGTCGTCGGTCGTGCTGTGGGGCCCCGCAGGAACGGGCAAGACGACACTGGCGCGGGTTGTTGCCCGGTCGACATCCAAAGCGTTCGTACAACTGAGCGCGGTCACCGCAACGGTCAAGGACGTACGTGACGAAATCGCCAAGGCCCGCCAGCGGCTCGGTGAACGCGAACAAGCCACCATTCTGTTCCTCGACGAAGTGCATCGATTCAACAAGGCGCAACAAGACTCGCTGCTGCCTGCGGTCGAGAGCGGCCTGATCGTGCTCATCGGCGCAACGACCGAGAATCCATACTTCGAGGTCAACCCACCCCTGCTGTCGCGGTCGACGCTGTTCCGGCTCGAGCCGCTCGACGACGAAGCACTCGAACAGCTGCTGCGTCGAGGGCTCGAGGTCGAGAAGGCAACAGCGACAGACGAGGCGATCGACCATCTCGTCGCTCGTGTTGGTGGCGACGGTCGGCAGTCGCTGACCGCGCTCGAGGTCGCTGTAGCGCTAGCCCAAGGGCGCATCGAGGAATCGGTGGCGGCCAC
>JBDNHG010000197.1:0-8242 GCA_041688925.1 Acidimicrobiales bacterium
GACGACCGTTGCGCCCGCATGCGCACAGGCAAGCGTGCGTTCGACCATGTCGTGGTCGGTGCCGATTGCGGCACCGATGGTTCCACCCGCAGATGCTTCGAATGCCTTGCGAACCTCGGCCTGCTGATCGAGGATCGGCAAGAAGCGGTGGATGATGCCGACCGCGCCGAGATTGGCCATGGTGGCCGCCATTTCCCAGCCGCAGACGGTGTCCATGTTCGCGGCGATCACCGGGGTGAGCATGCCGATGTCGCGGGTCAGCTTTGACGTGAGGCTGACTTGTGATCGCGAACGAATCGCCGAACGCTGCGGCACGAGGAGCACATCGTCATAGGTGAGCGCCAGCGGCAGATTGTGAATGTCCATAGTCATACGTTCGCGTCGATGCGGTAGTCGGTGATCTGTGCGTCTTCTGCGGCGATGTCGGCGAAGTTGTCGGCCGTTCGTGCTGCCATGAAATCGCTCCAGTCGAACGCCCGATAGCGGGGCTCAGAAGCGAGTTCGGGTAGCGGTCCAATGACCGCGTGTCGCGCCGGGTTACCAAAGTAGGGGATGCTGAACCTGCGATCGCTGGTCATGGGCACGACCCGATGCACGGCCGCACGCCACCGATCGTTGGTCTGCACCTGCACGGCGTCGGCAAGGTTGACCACGATCGTGCCGGGTGCGGGTGGCACATCGATCCAGGATCCGTCTCGAGCCTCGGTTTGCAGGCCGCCGGTGTCGTCTTGCAACAGCAGCGTGATCGTGCCCGGGTCGGTGTGATAGCCGAGGGCTGTTTCGCCGAGTTCGATGAGCCCGACGCGCTCAGATTCGGGCACCGGGTCGCCGACCGGATAATGATTCAAGCGCACGCTGCTGTTGGCAGCGTCGAAGCTCATCTGCTGTCGAGACTCGGGCCCCAACGCAAGAATCTGATGCAGCAGGCCGAGTGTTTGGTGCGCCAGAGCGGTGAACGCCGTGTGCAAGTCGACCATAGCTTCGCGGAAGCCGGGCAGATTGTCGGGCCACTGGTTCCAGCTGTCGCGCGAGGGCGTTGTTGGATCGAGGTAGTCAAAGACCGCCTTGTGGTCGCGCTTGCGTTTGGTGAGTTCGCGATCGAAGAAGCCCATTGGGTTGGCTTCGCTACGGCGCAGCGGTTCGGTCACCGCTGGTCCGCCGTCGAAGAATCGTTCGGTTTCACGCCAGGTCTGCTTGATGAGATCATCAGCGCCATGCCCACTGATCAGGAAGAAGCCATGGTCGCGGCATGCGACGTCGAGCGCCGCAATCGATGCGTCCGACGGCGATGACAGGTCGATGACGGGAACAGCGCTCATGAGCTGGTTGCTCATAAAAACACCGCAAATTCATCGACCGATGCTCGCTCGCTCACGAGTGAGTTGATCGGGTGATCAGTGTTCGCCTTGCCGACGCCGACCCCACAGAACAACATCAGTTCGTCGGGAGCCTTGGTGAAGCTGCGCACTTGCTCGTGAGCTGAGGCCCATGCTTCTTGCGGGCAGGTTTGAAGACCTGCTTCTTCGGCGAGCAGCATGAACGTCTGCAGGAACATGCCGAGGTCGGACCACTGCGGCGGGCCCATCTTGCGGTCGATGAAACAGAAGATGCTGGCCGGAGCACCGAAGAAGTCCATATTGCGGGCGAACTGCTTGAGCCGCCCTGGCTTGTCGTCGCGGCCGACGCCGATACTGGCGTACATCTGCTCGCCCAGTTCGAAGCGATAGGTGCGGTATGGATCCCACAGGCTTGGGGGATAGACGTCGTACTCCATCGATCGTGACGCGGGTTCGCCGGCCATGTGTTGTCGAAACGCAGTCATCGACGCACCGTTGACAACCCAAATCTTCCATGGCTGCACATTGCCGCCCGATGGTGCCCGCGACGCCTTTTCGAGCAGCTCTCGAATGACAGCGTCATCGACGGGGTCGGGCAGGAAGTCGCGGGTCGACTTTCGTTTCATCACCGCATCAGTGACGTTCATAGGTCTGACTCCTTGCGTGGGTTGCGTTGCGTTGCGTTGCGCTATGAAGCTAGCAGTGTGCCCAAAAACAGCTGCGGCGCGCCCGGCACACAGGCATCCCAGAGCAGGCATCCCACAGCAGGCATGTTGTCGCACCATGTGGGACGTCAGTCGACGCGGATGTCGGCGGGGGCGGCGCCCGTGACCTCGATCAGAGTCGCCGGCGTCAGCTCGAACACCGCATCGGGGGCTCCGGCGGCCGCCCATATGGTCTGCCAGTCGAGCAGGTCTTGGTCGACGACCGAGCGCAAAGGTGTGGGATGGCCACATGGCGGGATGCCGCCGATCGCGAATCCGGTTGCTTGACGGGCATCGTCTGCGTTTGCACGACCGAGTTTGTCGACGCCGAAGAGGGCCGCAGCCTTGGCCTCGTCGACGCGGTTCACGCCCGACGTGAGCACAAGCACCAATTCGTCGCCGGCCTTGAAGATGAGCGACTTGACGATCTGCCCGAGCTCACAGCCGAGTGCATCGGCGGCTTGTTGCGCGGTGCGGGTGTCTTCGGGAAAGGTCTTGACGTCGGGTTGCAGCCCCAGGTCGCGAGCTGCGGCGACGAATCGCTCGATGGCGGTTGTCGCCACGTCAGCTGACCGTGCCGAGCAAGGCGAGGGCGCGGCCCCACGCTGTTGCCGTTGCAGCTTCGTCGAACGAACCCATTGGGTTTTCCTCGTTGGTGAAGCCATGGCCGGTGCCGGGGTAGACGTGGAAGACCACGTCTTTGCCGAGCTCGCGCAGATGGGCGGCGAGTGCCTGGCACGCCTCGGGCGGGAAGAAGTCGTCGTTTGCGGCGAAGTGACCCTCGATCTTGGCGGTCAGGCTCGACCAGTCGATTGAGTCGTCGCCGAGTGGTGCGCCATAGAACGGGGCAGCGACCGAAACCTTGTCGCCGGCCAGTGCACACAATCGCAGCGTGAGCAGACCACCCATACAAAATCCGGTGACGCCGATGGTGTCGCTCGAGCATGCGTCATGAGCGAGCAAGGCGTCGACTGCACCGAGCATGTCTTTGGCGGCCCGGTCGGCAGGCAGATTCGTCATCAGCTCACCCGCCTTGTCCATCTCGGTGTGCTCGGCGACTTCACCGTGGTAGAGATCGGGAGCCAAGGCGGTGAAACCTTCGGCGGCAAGACGGTCACAGACCGCCTTGATCTGTGGCACCAGGCCCCACCATTCCTGAAGCACGATGATGCCGGGCCCGCTGCCGCCTTCGGGAGTTGCCAGGTAACCCCGGGCATGGGTGCCATTGACGGCGAATTCGATCATCTCTTCAGCCATAATTGTTTCTCCGAGTTGCAGGATTGCAGGATTGCAGGATTGCAGGATTGCAGGGTTGGGGGACGGCTCCGACGTTACCGCAGTGGCCTGGCGGTGGTGAAGGCAGGCTTCGGTCGGCTGCTGGCTGTCAGGGGGCGGCACCGAGCACCACATTGATTCGCCATGGGCAGACCCCGTAGGTCACAAACCAGAGTTTGCTACCGACGTGCGCAGGCGCTGGCCGGCTTCGTCGGGATACACGTAACAGATGACGTTGCGGTCGCCAGCGTCGGTCCAGGTCTCGAAGGTCGGAACGATCGCCCCGATCTCGAGGGCCGACAACACGTATTCGAGGCCGATGAATGACTCGAACTCGTCAAGGCATGCGCCCTGGGCCCAGCGCAAGAGGGTTTCTTCGGGCGGCACAGGGTCCCCATCGTCGGCGGGGTATTGCGTCACGAAATATGCCTCGCGATCGTGCGTGCCATCGCAACCGACCAGCGTCGTTATCTGTTGAAGGAAGTCGGCGCGGTCACGGTAGACGTACTCGTTGAAACAGTCACCGGCGTCGATGTTGGATGGGCTGGTCGAGACCCCGGCGAGCTGTTCAGGATCGCTCGCATCAAAGGTTTCGGACGTCGGCTCGGCTTCGACGATGAAGGTGTCTTCGTCGCTGGTCTGTGCGCTGTCACTGCCCCCAGAGCAGCCGGTACCCACCGCGACACACGCGACCATGATGACCAACCAACGCATAGGCGAAGCGTACGGCAGCGGCCGCTAGTAGCTGGGCAACGCCTGGTCGACGTTGACGAACGCCGCCCACAACACGAGCGCGAACGGCACAAGCCCTATTGCGTAGAGCGTCCATTTGCGGTCGAAACCCTCGCCCATGAACCATGCGGCTATCCAGATGAACAGGCCGGCGATTCCCCACATGAGAGCGGGTTTCACCTTGGTCGGATCGCCGTTAAGGCCCTCGCCGAAGTCTTCGGTGCTGAGCGGGCCTTCTGATGACACCAGCTCGGCGTCGTCAGCGGAGAGTTCGCCATCGTCGTTGCCGTCATCGCCTGCGGCGCCGATAACGACCCCGGCAGCATCAATGTCTGTTTCGGCGTCAGCGGTGTTTTGGTCAGCCGCATCGATGGGCGTGCCGTCAGCGTTGACCGTGGGGTCGTCATCAGCGGCGACGTCGTCGCCGATGATTGCTTGTTCTTCGGACGGGATTGTGTCGTCGGCACTGGAGGCGCTCTCGTCGGTTGCGCCTGAGTCGAGGGTGACCGCGCCCAGATCGTCGGCTTCGTCGCGGGGGATCGTGGGGACGGGTTCACCCACCAGTTCGGCTTGCACGATAATGCGCTGGCGAGCGCTGTATTTCGGGTGGCACGCCGTGAGCGTCAGTATGTTTTCGTCGCCTTGGTCGAGCACCTGTGTCTCGCTTGGGTCAACAATGAAGTACCCCAAGTCGCCGCCGCGACGGCGGGTTTCGTCGAAACCGAGTACGCGATACTCGAACACGCCCTGAACGGTTGTCACGAAGATCGAGTCACCCGGTTGCAGTTCGTCGACTCGGTGGAACGGCGCGCCATAGGTCGTGCGGTGACCAGCGATTGCCGCATTGCCGGCCTGACCCGGGTTGGGCGTGGTCTGGTAGTGCCCCGGACCCTTGCGGAGATCTTCGACCGAAACTCCCTCGACCACGATCCAGTCGACGTTGATCGCCGGGATCACGATTCGGGCCAACGATTCGCCTTCGTCGGGGTAGAGATCGGCAAGGATCGCAGCGCGGGTCGCCTCGTCGAAATTTCCATCGAAGATGTCGGCTTGCCCAGCACCCGACTCGCCATTGGTTTCATCGGTGTCGCGTGAGATTACTGCTTGGCTTGCTTGCGCCGCGGCCGCCATTGCCTCGGCATCAGAAGCGACCTGAATGCCTGTGCGGGCTTCGAATTCGTTGCCGAGGTCGTTCTGTGCTGCCGAGGCCTGCAGCCCGGTGCCCCACAGCTGGTAGGCCACGAAAAGTAGGACGATCACACCTGCGCTGATCAACCCACGTCCGATGGCGCCAAGTATCCGTGCCAATCTCATGGCTGACAGTATGGACCCCGAGCCCGCCGCGATGGTCGCGGGCCACCGAGAATCTGAGCCGAATTTGTCACTCCCCCTACCGAGTGGTTTCGGCTGTTGTTCCGAGAGAGACCCGGCGGTTCTGTGGCCCGGCGCTCATATCCTCGGCCTCGGTGAAGGAGGTCTCGATGCAGCACGCGGTTCACATTCAAGATGCCGTGGTCTTGCTCGACAGGTTCCCTGCCCTCGCTGGACTCGACCTGACGCTCGATGTCGGCACCGTCACACTGGTGCAGGGCCCCAACGGCGCCGGAAAGACGACGCTGCTGCGATTGCTTGCTGGACTGGTGCCACTCGAACAGGGCCAAGCGACCGTGCTGGGTCGTGATGTACGCACCCAAAAGCGAGAAGTTCGGGCGTCGGTTGGCCTGTTGAGCCCCTCGACAATGTTGTACGACGAGCTGACGATCGCCGAAAATCTGTCGTTCTGGGCGACGCTGTCGCAACACGACGACGCCGATGTCGCCGCCGCGCTCGAACGAGTATCGATGGCACAATTCGCCGATCAACGGGTGGTCACCTTGTCGACCGGCCAACGCCGCCGCGCCGCGATCGCCGTCGTGGCGATCAGGCGGCCACAGCTGTGGCTGCTCGACGAACCTCATGCCGGGCTCGACCAGTCAGGCCGCGACATCGTCGATGGCCTGATCGAAGACGCCATCGCAGCGGGGGCAACCGTTGTTGTGGCATCACATGAACTCAACCGCGTCCGACCGCTTGCGACCCATGTCGCTACGGTGGCCGGAGGAATCGTGCATGCGTTCGAGCCGCTCGGCGCGAAACCTGACGATGCTTGAGTTCTGCCATGCGTGAGATCTGGGCGCTCACGCGCAAAGACCTGCTGATCGAGGCGCGAGCAAAGGTCGTCGCCACCCAGGTTTTGCCATTCGCCATGGTCGTTCTCATCCTTTTCGGACTGGCGCTCGACGCCGATCGCAGCACCTTGCGGTCGTTCACGCCAGGTCTGTTTTGGGTCGCCACCCTGTTTGCCGCCATCTTGGCCATTCAACGTTCGGTGTCGATCGAGACATCATCGTCGGCCTTCGAGGCCTTGCGGCTATCGGGTGCGCCCGGGTGGAAGCTGTTCGCCGGCAAAGCGCTGGCCGTTGCCATTCAGCTGCTTGTCATCGAGGCCGCACTGGCGTTGGGTGTCGTGGTGCTGTACCGATCGAGCTTCGCTGATCCTGTGCTTGTCGTCACGGCTGCGTTGGCCGCGACAGTCGCGATCGCATCCGCCGGTAGTCTCTATGGCGTGTTAGCGGTTGGCATGGGTGTACGAGACACGATCTTGCCGATGTTGCTTTTGCCGATTCTTGCTCCAGTGCTGGTTGCCGCAACCCGAGCGTTCGACGACGGCTTGGGAACCACCGCCGTCAACGGATGGTCGTGGTGCGGCATGCTCGCCTTTTTCGCTGTTGTCTATTCGACCGTTGGCGCACTTGCCTACGCTGTGGTCATCGAGGACGCCTGATGCCAATCACCACCGAAACCGGCGTTGCGCCGCCGCTCACAGATTCCGGCGGTACCGGGTCACGCTTGACCCGACTGCTTGGCGCCGTCTCGCTGCTGGGTCTCGCCGTCCTGCTCGTGTTCGCGTTTGTGCTGACCAACCCTGATGAACGGGTCGACGAGGCATCGAATATCGTGACCGGTCAAAGCGACGCGGTTCGTCTTCTGTACGTCCACGTTCCCGTTGCCGTCGTTGCCTACGCGGCATTCACGATGACTGCAATTGGTTGCGTCATGGTGCTGTGGAAGAACTCGACGTGGTGGGACATCGTTGCGTCGGCGTCAGCCGAAATCGGGGTGCTCTTCTGCGGGCTGACCTTGGTAACCGGGTCGATCTGGGGTCGTCCGATCTGGAACACCTGGTGGGAGTGGGGCGATGTTCGCCTGATGACAACCATGATCTTGTTCCTGATTTTCGTCGGCTACCTGGCCTATCGGCGCACGATGACCGACTCGCGTATGCGGGCTCGTCGCAGCGCCGTGGTCGGCATTATTGGCGCCATCAATATTCCAATCGTCTACAAGTCGGTCGAGTGGTGGGAGAACCGCACACTGCATCAGCAGTCGTCACTGACCGATGGCAAGCTCGAAGACCTGACCCTCTTCGCACTCATGCTCGGCATGATTGTGTTTCTCGTCGTTTACACCTGGCTGATGGTGCACCGATTCCGTATCGGGTGGCTCGAACACCAGGCCGATACCGCTGGGCTTGCCAGCGCAATTGCCGAGCGGCGAGCACAAGCTCCCGATGCCATCCGAAACGCGGTGACCGACTTGCGAAGCTCGGCCGCCGATACGAGAGGCGAATGATGACATACGTTGGTTACCTGATCGCTGGTTGGGGCATATCGCTTGGCGCTATTGCGCTTTATGCGACATCGCTGATGCGGCGCGGCAAACAGCTCAGCGCCCGAGTACCCGCCGAACGACGCCGCTGGATCTCGACCGATGACTGACACAACGCCTCCTAACACAACGCCTACTAATACAGCGCCTACGAATGCAGCGCCTACTGACGAGTCGATGGGCGACGGACAATCTTCTGACGAGAGTTCGCTCAACCTTGCCCCTCGCGAAGTAACGGCGAGCGCATCGAAACGGCGCCGGGTGCTGCCCGCCATCATGCTGGGTGCGGTCATTGTTGCGCTCGGCTTTGTGCTGTTGCAGACGCTCGGAGACGCGGCGCTGTTCTTCTACAACGCTGACCAAGCGGTCGAACAGCGCGACGATCTGACCGACCAGCGGTTCCGGGTACAGGGCACACCGTTTGGTGATCCAATGTCGATAGACATCCAACGCGACGGGCGTCAAGAACGCGCCGTGGTCTTCCCC
>JBDNHG010000198.1:0-4222 GCA_041688925.1 Acidimicrobiales bacterium
CCGCGACGAGCGGTGCAGGCTTCGCGCCCGTCTCGTCTCGGAGGTGGCGCAGGTGGCCGAAGTGGATGACTATGTCGAGCGCCAGATACGCGAATGCGCCCAGTGCAGCGATGCGCGACAAGTCGAATGCGACCGTGAGCAGGATCGCTACTGCGGTTGTGACAAGAAGGGACGGATTCCCGAACGGGAGGCGCCGACCAGCGGTCACTTCGGGGACCTCGTCCATGTCGCTCATCATCTTGAGCATTCGCGACGTCGAGTACATCGAGGCCATCACGCTCGTCACCGTCGCGATAACGGCGAGACCAGCCACGATCTTGAACCCGACTGATCCGAACACCGGCTGGGCCGCTTGGGCGACAGCGAAGTCGCGTGCGTCGGCGATCTCACCGAGCCCGAGGTTGCCGCGCACCGCTAAGGCGACGACGATGTAGACCACGGAGACGATTGCGATCGAGATCATGATCGCCCGGCCGACGTTCTTGTTCGGGTTCTCGATCTCACCACCGGTATTGGTGATGGTCGTGAAGCCCTTGTAGGCGAGCAGACCAATCCCGACCGCAGCGATGATTGAGTCGATCGTGGGGGCGTCGACGGTGCCCGATTCTGTGGCCGGGAAGTCGGCGACCCAGAGGCACGCTCCGGCGAAGACGACGAGTCCGCCGATCTTGATGACCGCCATGACGTTCTCGACGGCGTTGACCGCTCCACTGCCGGCGGCGTTGATCGCAAACGAGCTGAGCAACAGAGCGACGCCGAGCCCGGCAACGGCAATCGTGTTGCTGTCGAGGCCGATCATCTTCGTGAAGTAGGTGCCGAAGGTGCGGGCGACGAGGCTCTCGTTGAGGATCATTGACGCCCACATCGCCATCGTGAACGTCGCAGCGATCGGGCCGACCCCGTACGCCTTGTTCAAGAATGTGCCGATGCCGCCAGCGGAGGGGAACGTGTTGGAGAGCTTCACATACGAGTACGAGGTGATCGCCGCTACGGCGGCAGCGGCAAGGAAGGCGAGCGGGAACCACTTGCCGGCGGTGCCGGCCACCTGGCCCATCAACGCGAAGACCCCGGCGCCGATCATGACGCCGGTACCCATCGACACCGCACCGCTCAACGTGATCTTGGCATCGGAGGTCCCCTCCGTTCGCCTCTCTATCTCGGTCACCAGCGGTACCCTTTCGAGCGCTTCATCGCCGTCGTTCGCCCGGCTGAGCCGACGAGCGAACGACAGTCTGCCGCACATCGACACCGAAGGCTCAGTTCGCAGGAGTTCGGGCCAGACCAAAGCCGAGTGGAGGGAAGCCGCCCATCTGGCGAAGAAACGCCGATGAGGGCGTAGATGCGAAGAGGTGTCACGGGGGTCGAAGGTGACGTTGGTCTCTGGTGGATATGCAGGTTTGGGGTGGATGGTTGCTGGGCAGAGTGCGGCCAAGAATCTACCGGAAGGTGCAGACGTGCTGGATATCGTTTCTCAAGGGGAGCTTAAGGAGTTGATGGCAGTCGACTCGCCGAGTTGTGTCTCGTTCTACCTTTCCACCCACGCTTCAGGCCCAGCAGTGGCGGAGGGCCCACTCCGGCTGAAGAATCTGACCGCCGAGACCACGCGCGAACTCGAGGGTCTCGGGATGCGGTCGAGCGAAGCGGCTGAACTGCTCGGTCCGGTCGAAACGCTCATTGATGACACAGGGTTCTGGGCTCATACCGAGGCTGGTCTTGGAGTATTCGTCGACTCGGATGGGTTGCGCCGGTTCCGGCTCCCGTTTCCGGTCGAGGACGCGGTGTGGGTGTCGGATCGTTTCTGGATCGCACCGCTGTTGGCGTCTGTGGAGCCGCTCGCCGGTTTCTTCGTGTTGGCGCTCAGCGAAAACGAAGTACGCCTGTTGCGGTGCGGCCGGTATCGCCTGGCCGAACTGAGTTTGGGTGAGATCCCTGCCAGCTCGGCCGAGGCGCTCCGTTTCGACGACCGCGAATCGCAGCTGCAGTCACACAGCGCCGACCGGGTGGGTTCGGGTGAGATGTCGGCGACGTTCCATGGTCAGGGGGTGTCCAGCGATTTCGATGATGTGGACCAGACGCGTTTCTTGCAGGCGGTCGACCGCGGGTTGGGCGACATCGTGGGCGACGGGTCGGACCCGCTGGTTCTGGCCGGGGTCGAAGAGATCGTGTCGCGGTTCCGGAGCTTGAGTAGCTACCGCAACATCGCCGATTCGTCGATTCGCGGAAACCCGGAGCAGCTGTCACCGAAGGACCTCCACGAAAGGGCGCTGCCGCTGGTGGCAACGCATCTCAAAGCCGGCCAGATCGAGGCACACGACTCGTTCGGTTCACCGTCGACAAGGACCGCCGACTCTGTCGCCGCCGCCACGAGTGGGCGAGTAGACCGGCTGTTCATTGTCAACGGCGGTCGGGCGTGGGGCTCGGTCGATCCAGACAACCGACAGGTCGAGGAACACTCCGATCGCCGACCTGGCGATGTCGACCTGCTTGACGTTGCAGCGCGCGCAACTCTCGAAAACGGTGGAGAGGTGTTCGCTGTCGATGCGGAGGAGATGCCCACCGACGGATCGTTGGCTGCAGTGTTGCGGTACTGAACGGGTTCGCTGTGAACAATCGGCTGGTCGCCGTCGCCTTCGAGCTCGACTCGGAGTGCGGCAGAGGCGCGGTGCCCGTCGCAATCGCTGCTGCTGTGCTTCTGGCGTGGATACTCGGCCGTGGGGCGAGCCGGGCATTCGAGGACCCGCAGCAGAGCTACAAGGCCCGCCGTGACGGTAGCTGTCATATGAGGTCAGGTGAGTGTGAGTCGTTCTTCAAGTAGCGGATGAACCCGTTGGCTGAGTTCCAGTTCTCAACGACGTTGAGCCCGTGGTGGATCTCTCGGCGGAGTTCCGGTGAGGTGAGGTATTCGGTGAGAAAGATCGTGCGGGTGGCTTTGGCGAGTTCGTGTAGCGCCCGGTAGGGGAGTGCTGCGTGTTTGTTCGTGCGAATCGACGCAGGATGTTTCGGTGTCGCATTGTGTCCGATGGGCGACCCACATCAGACGTCGCGTCCACATGGAATGTGCAATCGCAGGGGGAGGGCCTCGCTGGGGTAGGATGAGTGGGTTCGGGGAACATCCGGGAGAGGTTGCAGCCAATGTCTGACAATGTTGATGTGGGGCCGGTGTCTGATCTCACGCCCGGCACCGTGCATGGTGCGGGGCGTTATGCGGTGGGTAACGCCGACGGCGAGTTGTTCGCGGTGACGCGGCGGTGCCGCCACCTATATGCCGATCTCGCGAATGGCAGTATCGACGAGGCAGGTTGCCTGGTATGTCCGTGGCACGGCTCCAGGTATGACGTTGGTTCCGGCAAGATGGTGCTCGGACCCCAGGGTGTATTCGCCAAGATTCCCGGCCTCGGAGCCGCTTTGAAAGCTCTGACCTCGGTGCTACCGCTTGGACGGGGTCGAGTTGTCGAGCGCGAGGACAGGCTTTTCGTAGAGTGATTTTCAACAGAGCCTGATGCGCTGATAGCGCCGCTCCGTTGATTTGTTAACCCGGGCGTCGTCTGGGCGATGAAAGAGAGAGAGAGGATCCGGTCATGAAGTCCACCTGGGCGAAGGTTGCTGGCATTGTTGCGAGCGTGGGAGCGATGCTGATGTTTTGGCGCAAGCGCAGCAACACAGATAACGCCGACACCGCCGATTGATCCGCTCGCCGATGAGCATGTCAGCTCGATTCCGCGGTCGCGGCAACTGACCAACCCGACTCGATACGGCGACACAACCGAAGACGACCTTCAGGTGTGAGTGGAGCGTTACGGTGCACGTCGAGCCTCCTGTGGTGAGTGTTTAGCCTTCGACAGCTCCACACTCACCCAGGAAGCTCACCCATCAACGGATGTCAACAACGTCCCAGGGCACAACATCTAGTCACCGCATACCCGAACATCGACCGCACTCCCGGCCTCATCCCCCGATGTGGCTCATCTCGACCTTGGCTGGACGGGTAGCGGACCGGATGGTGAGCCCAGCGGTCAACCCGTCGGTGGACGACGACCTGGTCTCGGAGTAGCGGTCCGTCCTGTCACTCCACACTCGATGGATCCGCTCGTCGAGTGCCTCGTCGACGGTCCGCCCGTCGTGGCTGCTCCTGACCAACTCGCGCAGGTCAGTGCCGCCGGCAGCGAACAGGCAGGTGTAGAGCACGCCTTCGGCCGACAGGCGAACCCGGGTGCAATTCCCG
>JBDNHG010000199.1:0-4870 GCA_041688925.1 Acidimicrobiales bacterium
GTCGTAGTGCAGGACATAGTCACCGCTGCCGTTCGGCGAAATCTCTTGGGCGGGAAGCTGCAGGCTGATGGCGCCTCGGTCGGCCTCGATCTGCTGGCGGAGTAGGCCGATCTCTCGTAACAAGTGCAGCGCTTCGGTTCCGTCGTTGGCATCGATGCGGTCTTGGGCTTGTTGATAGGTGAGTTTCTCGCGGCTGGTGACCATGGCACGTTCGGCGTGAGCGGCGATCTGATGGCCGTCGCCGTCGAGATCGATCTGCCACAGCACCGCGGGTTTGGTGGTGTTCGCAAGCAGGCTTCCGGCCGATTCGTTGAGTATTTCGGGGTGCAACGACGCCCGCTGATCGGGCGAGTACAACGTCACGCCACGTGACCGCGCTTCGGTATCGAGCGCAGATCCTGGTGCTACAAAACTGGCGACGTCGGCGATTGCGTACCAGACGCGGTAGCCATCGTCCTGTCGTTCGGCGCTGAATGCCTGATCGAGATCGATACTGCCCGGTGGGTCGATGGTGAGCAGCGCAAGGTCGGTGCGGTCGGCGACGTCGGGTTTGGCGCCAGGGGGAACGAGTGGTCCGCGCGCAGCGACCGCGGCGGCTTCGGCGACGACCTCAGGGGGAAATACGAATGGAACCTCGAGTTCGCGTCGTATTTCAGCAAAGCCTTGTTCGAGTTCGTCGTCGAAGGCTTGCCCAATAATTCGCAACGATGACATATCCCGCCCACGCTAAACCCTGGCCGTTTGACTTACGTGCCATGTCCATACATTGGGCTATGCTCGTCGCAGGCTGCAGGTGGGACTTCAGCCGTGAACAAGTATTTAGAGACGGGGTCCAGATGGATTGGCGCCAACGACTCGAGGATTTACATCCTCGGCTGGTACACGCGGTATTGGCGCGGACGGTTGAGCGCAGCTACAGCGCCGACATGGTTCTGTGCCGCGAAGGCGATGCACCAGACGGCATGTATTTGCTCGAGCAAGGGCGGGTACTTGTGCAATCGTTGACCGTCGATGGAGCAGCGGTGGGGCTCAGCGTTGTCGACGCGGGCGATGTGGTTGGCGAACAGGCACTGCTCGCACAGACCGCTCGTAGCGCGACAGTGATCGCCGTGCGGCCAACAATGATTCGACTCTTGCGGCCGACGCAGTTCCGCGAACTTCGGGCCGAGCGCCCCGAGATCGATCAGTTTCTTGTGCAGGTTCTCGACGGTCGGCTGCGCGAGATGTCGCGCCGGCTGGCCGAAGCGGTTCACTCGACAGCCGAAGAACGAGTATGTCGCCGAGTGCTTGCGCTCGGGTCGGCGTTCGATGGCACGATTCGTTTGAGTCAGGCGACGCTGGCGTCGCTTGCAGGCACCACTCGCCCAACAGTGAATCGGGTGCTCCAAGAGTTGGTTCGCGACGAGGCCGTGCGCCTGCGTCGCGCCCGCATTGAGATCATCGATCGCGAGATGCTGGCCAGACGAGTTCCGAATCTGTAGGCCGCGGCCCGACAGTCAAGTTCACCTGGCAGTCAAGTTCATAGAGCGTCGAGTTCTTCAAAGATGATCTGCCAACTCAGATGGTTTGGGTCGATCACGTCGAAGTGGTCAGCGCCAGGCAGGATCTCGAACCGGTCGACATGATCGCTGATCGATTCTGACTGAGCGACTGGAACAGAGTCGTCGTTATCGCCATGGATGAGGACGACTCGACCCGCAAACTGTGCTGGATCTGGCTGGCCGACGTGATAACGCTCGGCTACTTCCGCGACATCGCCACCGAAGAAGTTCGCAGTCGCATCGACCCCGACGCCATTGGCGTTGGCGAGGATCACATCGGCAACCGGTGCAAGTCCTACCGTGAGATCGGGGCGGCTGCGCGCCGTAGTGCGGCTTGCATTCCACAGCGCCAGGTGGCCGCCGGCCGAGTGGCCCACCACTGCTGTTTTTGACCAGCCAGACTTCGTGTGTAGATCAATAGCCAGCGCGACATCGTCGAGTGTGGTCGGAAAACCGCCACCGGTCGGACCAACGCGGCGGTACTCAATGTTCCACGTTGCGTATCCACGCTCGGCCAGTGTGTCGGCGAGCGGGTTCATCAGGTCGAGGTGATACTGGTCGCGCCAGAAGCCGCCGTGGATCAAGATCACCAACGGCTTCTGATCATGCCCAGGGGGCAGTCGAAGTTCGCCGAACTGCTCGGCACCCGGCCCATACGAAACCCGCTCGATCATGCACCCAGTGTTGCAGCTGATGGAATCACTGGGTTCAGCTTGTGCCCGAGGGTTCGCACTAGCGTGTCGGCATGGATGATTTCGGGCCGCTCGTCTCGGCAGAATGGTTGGCAGAGAACCTCGATCGGGTGCATCTGTTCGACTCTCGCTCATATCTCGATGGTCGGTCGGCGCCTGATGCGTTTGTGCAAGGCCACCTACCGGGTGCCGTGTTGGTCAGTCTTGACGATGACCTGAGTGCGGCGCCCTCACAACCAGGCGGACGCCATCCGTTTCCCAGTCCCGCTGCGTTCGCTGCGGCGATGGGGCGTCTCGGATACGCGGGCGCAAAACCAGCGGTGATCTACGACGATGTTGGTGGGGGGATGGCAGCGCGGCTGTGGTTCATGCTTACCCTGCTCGACATCCCGGCCGCGGTCCTCGATGGTGGCATGCACACCTGGACCGGTGAACTCGAAACCGGACCGGTGACACCACCTGCCGCCGTGTTCGACGAGGACCCGTGGCCGACTGAACGTCTCATCGATGCCGATGAGGTAGCTCGCCGTATCGCCGAAGGTGGTGTGGTCATCGACGCTCGAAACGCATCACGGTATGTGGGCAAGCCGAATCGCATCGACCCCCGCTTCGGACATGTTCCCGGCGCGATCAATCTGGCGTGGGAAGACAACATCGACGACCTGACCGGGCTGATGTTGTCTCCCAGTGATCTTCGCAATCGCTATGCCGACGTCATCGACGTCACTAGCGACGAAGACCGTGGCGGCAGGCCTCGGCCGGCCGCGTACTGCGGTTCGGGTGTCACGGCGTGTCACGACCTGATCGCCTTGACACTATTGGGGGTCGAAGCTGACCTCTATGTTGGATCGTGGAGCGAGTGGGGCGCGGACGAGTCGCGACCGATCGAATCTGAATCAGATTGATCGATCGTGTCTCGCGCGTTGTCAGTCGAACAGCAGATTGAGCTTCAGGGGCCTAGCGAGTAGGTCGACAGGTCCTCTGGCAGGCCCACGAGTTGTGCGCCTTTCGAGCTTCGCGCTTGGCTACTCGCGCAATCTCTCAGCCGCCCGCTCGTTCGAGAACCCGACCGTGTGGCCGGAATCCGGCGGGGCGTTCAGCTCGTTCCGGGCGTTCGCCGTTTACGCGAGCGGTGATGCGGTCTTGCAGGTCGGCCAGACGTTCCTCGGCACGTTCCTGATCGATCGTGCCATTGGCAATGGCTTCGTCGACGCGTGTGGTGATGCGGTTTCCGATTTGGACGATGAGCGTTTCGACGTCGACACCTGCTGCTTCGGCAAGTTCGGCCAGTGAGGCACCGGCCTGGAGGTCGGCTTTGAGCTCGTCGGCGGTGGTGCCCAACGCCGCTGCGAGTTCGTCGAGGTGCGCGCTTCGTTCGGCCTGTCGGTCCTCGCGTTTGGCTTGTCGTTCGGCGACGTTATCCCGAATCTCATCGGCTCGTTCCTGGGTGATGACGCCGTCGTCGATCAATGACTGCAAACGTTCGTCGCGCTGCTGCGTTCGGTCGGTTTGGATCTCAGATGGTTGGGCATCTGCCGGCTGGCTGAAGATGACTCCGGCTCCGAAGGCAACAGCACCCGTAAGTGCGGCGGCGGCTATTTTGGTGCGCATGGTTTTCATGTGACCCACGTTCGCACCGCCGGGTAAGCAGCATCCGAGACGAAACGAAGAAGCTGGTAAGAACCCGACGACACCCGAGCCTGGATAGGGCTAAAGAATTTGTGAGAGGAAGAGTTGGGTGCGTTCTTCGGTCGGATTGGTGAAGAAGTGTTCGGGGGTGCCGACCTCGACGATCTCGCCGTCGGCCATGAAGACCACTCGGTCGGCGACTTCACGGGCAAAGCCCATCTCGTGGGTCACGCAGATCATGGTCATGCCTTCGCTGGCGAGGTCCTGCATGGTGTCGAGGACCTCCTTGATCATCTCGGGGTCAAGAGCCGACGTGGGCTCATCGAACAAGATGACCTTGGGCTTCATCGCCAAGGTGCGGGCAATGGCTACGCGCTGTTGCTGACCGCCGGACATTTGACCAGGAAATTTGCGCGCCTGATCGGGGATCTTGACTCGTTCGAGCAACTCCATCGCCGTTGCCTCAGCCTCGGCCTTGGGAATGTTGCGCACATTGCGCGGCGCCAGGGTGATGTTGTCGAGCACCGACAGATGGGGGAACAGATTGAACGATTGGAAGACCATGCCGGTCTCGCGTCGGATCTCTTGGATGTTGCGGATGTCGTCGGTCAATTCGATGCCGTCGACGACGATACGCCCTCGGTCATGGCGCTCGAGCCGGTTGATGCACCGGATCAAGGTCGACTTGCCAGAACCCGAAGGCCCGATGACCACGACAACTTCGCGCTCGCCGACCTTCATATTGATGTCGTGCAGGGCTTGGAAGTCGCCAAAGAACTTGTCCATGTTGGCGACTTCAATCATGATCTTGCGGTCGCCGCCGACCTGAGTTGCGTCGGAGTTGACTACTACAGCTGGTTCGCTCATCGGACGCCTATTCCTAGTTTGGTTTCGAGCCTGCGGCTCTCTTTCGACATGGTGTAGGCGAAGGCCCAGTAGCCAATCGCCACGAACAGATAGGTGATTGAGGCCAGGCCCTTGCCAGAGAACCCCGGCTGGGAGTTGGCA